>DGUE01000096.1 GCA_002393895.1 Bacteroidales bacterium UBA4318 | reverse complement strand
ACGTTGATGCTGGTATCCAGGAAGATAAGGCTGAAAAGACCGAACCACATGGCGGCGTTGAGCCCGAGGAAGACGTATGCGGTGCTGAGATTCAGGCTGCCGGCATTGGGCAGAAGAACCATCACCAGCACGGCCACTATGGCTCCCACCAGAAGGTAGGGCTTGCGGCGTCCCATGCGGCACCAGGTGCGGTCGGACCATTTGCCGATGAGCGGCTGGACCAGCATTCCCATGAGGGGAGGAAGTATCCAGAAGAAGCTCAGCTGGTGAGGGTCCGCACCGAGCGTTGCGAATATCCTGCTGATGTTGGCGCTCTGCAGCGCATATGCTATCTGCACTCCGAAGAATCCGAAGCTCAGGTTCCACATTTGCCAAAAGGATAAGTTGCCTTTATTTGCCATACGATTGGTCTGTTTCAGCGTTAAAACGGCGCGAATTTATATTCTTTTTATTTTATAAATAAGGGATTTTTGACGAACGGCTGTTTTTTGCGGACGAAATGAAGCTATTTGATGACGAATTTTTCGTATCTTGCAAGACTATGAGTAAAATGCGAGCCGGTTGGCTGATACATATCTTCGCTCTTCTTCACTTGCTTACGGCAATCGTATGCAAGGAGTCCGGGCTGAGCGACACATTACTTCTTACAATGCTTACGATGACGCTCACGGTGCTCCTCTGCGCCCGCGAGCGTTTGTCGCTGGAATTCACAGCGTTGGCCATAGTGCTGGTGAACGTGGTGGGTTATTTCGCCGGGGTAGGGCTTGCGGCGCTTTTCGATTTCATATCGGCGGACGCAACCCTTCGTGCCGGGCTTGCCACCTTCCTCACCACCGAACTCATCGGATGGGTGCTCATGCTTGTAGCGCGTTCCCGGGTTGCATCCCTCGGAAGGGGCACGGGCCTGATAGTGGAAGACAAGCAGATGACGGTGCTCATCATTGCCATCGCAATCATCTATGTAGCAAGGGTTCTGCTGGATCTCTACTCCAGCGGCGAGGGTTCCCGTGGGGAGATCATAGGCAACTCCATCGCCCTGCTGCTGTTCGTGGCAGACGTGATTTTTATCGCACGCAGCGTGCGCGACGCGCAAACGCACCCCATCTATAAAGAGAGGTTCCTGGTGCGGGTGGGAGACAAGATAATACCGCGGCAAACCAGCGAAATCGCCTGCGTAATCTCCGAAAACAAAGGGACTTACATCATCTGCAAGGATGGCTCCCGCTATGCCGTGAATCCTTCCCTGGACGAGCTGTCCGGCAGCCTGGATCCGCTGATGTTTTTCCGCATCTCCCGCAGCGCCATCATCTCCAAGACCGAAGTCCTGGGGGCGGAAAGGCAGCCGAGTGGGAAGCTTATTCTGGAAACAAAACTGCCCGCTCCGCTGGAAGTCAGCAGGGCGCGGGTAGATGATTTCCTTTCCTGGTTGGAAAACTGATATTATGAATACTGTACTATTATTTCTATTGACAGCTGGCACCCTGCTCAGCCCGGGCGGAAAGCTCCAGTTGGATTTCGATGTGGACAAAAAGGGTGTTCCCACCTACGAACTGCAGTATGACGGGCGGGAGGTGGTGAAGCCCAGCAAGCTCGGCTTCATTTTCCGGGGAGAAAAGATAAACATCCCGGAAACCGCCAAGAACCGCGGCAAGCGCTACCGCAAGCCCGTGGATATGCAGCGCGGCTTCGCCCTGAAGGACGTGCAGACCTCCAGTTTCGATGAAACCTGGCAGACGGTGTGGGGAGAGGAATCCAGCATCCGCAACAATTACAACGAGATGTCCGTCACCCTCGAAAAGAACGGCATCACGATGATAGTGCGCTTCCGTCTCTACGACGACGGCCTGGGTTTCCGCTATGAATTCCCCGAGCAGCCGAAGCTGATCGATTTCGTGATCAAGGACGAGCTCACCGAGTTCGCGATGGCCGGGGACCATACCGCATTCTGGATCCCCGGGGACTATGACACCCAGGAATACAGCTACAACGTCACCCGGATGAGCGAAATCCGCCGGACGGCAAAGAAGATGAAGGTGGGGAATGCCTCCCAGCAGACCTTCAGCCCCTCCGGAGTGCAGACCGCCCTTCAGCTGAAGACGGACGACGGCCTGTATATCAATATCCACGAGGCCGCAGTGGTGAATTATCCTACCACCAACCTGGAACTCAGGCGCAGGACCTTCCGCACCCATCTTACTCCCGACGCCGAAGGCTGGGGAGCCCTCCTGCAGGCCGGAAGCCACACTCCCTGGCGCACCGTAATGGTGGTGGATGATGCCCGCAAAGTGCTCTCTTCCAGGTTGATACTTAACCTCAACGAGCCTTGCGCCCTGGAGGACGTGAGCTGGATCCACCCTACCAAATATATGGGTGTATGGTGGGAGATGATAGTGGGGCGCACCACCTGGTCTTACACCGACGAGCATAATGTAATCATAGTCGGAGAGACCGATTATGCCAACTCCAAGCCCCATGGCAGGCACGGAGCTACCAACGAGAACGTCCGCCGCTACATCGACTTTGCAGCCGCCAGCGGCATGGACGGCCTGCTGATAGAAGGCTGGAACATAGGTTGGGAGAACTGGTTCGGGCACCAGAAAGACAGGGTGTTCGACTTCGTCACACCCTATCCGGACTTCGACCTTCCAGCGCTCAACGCCTATGCCCATTCGAAAGGCATACGCCTGATAATGCACCACGAAACCTCTTCATCCACAGCCAATTACGAGCGCTGGATCCCAGAGGCTTTCGGCCTTATGAACAAGTACGGCTACGATGCGGTCAAGACCGGTTACGTAGGCGACATCCTGCCCATAGGCGAGCATCACTACAGCCAGAGCATCATCAACCACTATAATTATGTGATCCACCGCGCGGCTGAGCACCATATCATGGTCAACGCCCACGAGGCGGTGCGCCCGACCGGCCTCTGCCGCACCTGGCCGAACATGGTGGGCAACGAGGCGGCGAAGGGGGGAGAATTCTGCGACAGCGTAGAGCCCAAGCACCTCACCATACTGCCTTTCACCCGCCTGCAGGGCGGCCCGATGGACTATACCCCGGGTGCGCTGGAGATGAACCTGAAGCTCATCACCCCCAAGCGCAAAGACGTGCTCAAGTTCACCGTCTGCAAGCAGCTGGGCCTGTACCTGACCATGCCTTCCCCTCTCCAGATGGCCTGCGACCTGCCGGAGAACTACGAGAGGTATGCCGATGCCTTCCAGTTCATCAAGGACGTGGCTGTCGACTGGGAGCAGAGCAAGTATCTCTATGCTGAACCGGGAGATTATATAGTTGTCGCCCGCCAGCCCCGCAAATCCACGATGGAGCTCGCTTCAAAGGGAGTCGCCGCCCTCGCTGACGGAAAGAAGGATTATGTGAACGGCGCCAGCCGCTTCTGCCTCACCGATGTGAACGGCAAGCCGGATGCAACTAAAGATGTCTGGTTCGTAGGCGGCATCACCGACGAGAACAGCCGCACTTTCGACATCACCTTCGAGTACCTGAAACCCGGTGCGAAGTACGAGGCCACCATCTATGCCGATGCCCCCGATGCCGACGGCGTAAACGTTTCGCAGGAAACCGGCTCCGCCCCCTGCGCCCGCTATACCATCACTAAACAGACAATCGACGCCTCCACCGTGCTGCCCATCCGCATGGCCCCCTCCGGCGGCTTCGCAATATCCCTGAAAGAGATTTGATTATGAAGAAGTTACTGCTCATTCCGGCATTCCTCCTGATCGCCTCCCTCGCCCCCGCACAGGATTGGGAAACCGATGGCCTTGACTGCACCAGCATAGCCGTAGGGCGGCTGGCCAGCGACGACGGCAGCGTGATCACCTCGCACACCTGCGACGGCAAATCCCGCACCTGGCTCTCCCAGGAGCCTGCGGCCAGATACCCGAAAGGCACGATGCACCCCGTTTACCGTGGTAGCCGCCACGTGGCTTTCCCGGGCGATACCACCGGCCTGCGCAAGACCGGAGAAATCCCCGAGGCACGCAAGACCTATGCATACCTCAACACCGCCTATCCCTCGCTTAACGAACGCCAGGTTGCCATCGGAGAAACCACCTTCTCCGGCCCCGACACCCTGCGCAGCAGCAACGGCATCTTCCTCGTTGAAGAACTTTGCCGCATCGCCCTCCAGCGATGCGACAACGCCCGTGAAGCTGTGAAGCTGATGGGAGAACTGTCCGAGAAATACGGCTACATCGACGGCGGCGAATGCCTCACCGTGGCCGACAAGAAAGAGGTCTGGTTCTTCGAGGTGCTCGGTTGCGGAAGGGGGGAGAAAGGTGCCGTCTGGGCCGCCCAGAGGGTGCCGGACGATGAGGTGGCAGTGTCTGCCAACATCCCCCGCATCGGGCGCATCGACCGCAAGGACAGCAAGAACTTCATGGCCTCCGACAACGTGGAGGAGGTAGCCCTCAAATACGGCCTTTGGGATGGCCAGGGCGAATTTTACTTCTACAAGGCCTACCACGCTGCATACGGTGCCGGCAAGAATTTCCGCGAGCGGGAATGGTGGATTCTGAGCACCCTCGCCCCCTCGCTCGGCCTCAAATATGAGGACGACGAGATGCCTTTCAGCGTCAAGCCCGAGAAGCCCGTCAGCGTGCGGGACGTAATGCAGCTTCTCCGCTCCACCTACGAGGGGGTGGAGGGCTTCGACATGTGCGCGAACATCAAGATAGACGACAAGATAAGCCCGCTTGCAAACCCCTGGCCCACCACCAATTACCAGAAAACCATCAACACCATCGCCCCCGGCACCATCACCTTCCGCCGCACCGTGGCGGTGGCCTGGTGTGCATATTCAACTGTCATCCAGCTTCGCGGATGGCTGCCGGATGCGGTTGGAGGCATATGCTGGCTGGCGGTAGATAACCCCGCGCAGAGCCCGCACATCCCCATCTTCGCCGGAGGCACGTCCCTTCCCGGGCCCATGTCGGCCTGCGGCCAGAAGCGCTACGATCCGGGCCTCTTCGTCTGGCAGTTCCGCAAGGCCAACAAACTGGCCACCCTCAGCTGGCAGACCACCAAAGAGGGTTTCAACAAGGTGCTGAAAGAGGTTGAGGATGCCGCATTTGCGGAACTCCCCGGCGCGTACGCCACTCCCGAAGAGCTCGATACCTACACCCGCAGGGTTTATAACAACGCCGCCGCCCGCTGGGCCGAACTGGAGGCCAAATATTGGGTGGAATTCGGCAGAGGATTCTGATTTATTGCTATTTTTGCAGCCTGAAACTGATAATCCGAGATGAAAGCATCCAAACGATCGACCATAGAGGCGATTATATTCCTGGCAGTCCTGATTGCCGTTTTCTGGGCCCTTGGCTCCCGCATGGGAGGAGGCAACATGCTCAAAACCATGATGAACACGGCGCACGACCTGCTTTTGAATACCGTGTTCTACCTGATGGGCATCACCGTGCTCACCGGAGCCTTGTCCAAGCTGATGGCGGAATTCGGGGTGGTCACGCTGCTGGAGAAATTCCTCCGGCCGCTTATGAAGCCCCTTTTCCATCTCCCAGGAGTGGCAGCCCTGGGTGCCGTGATGACTTTCCTGTCGGATAACCCCGCTATCATTGCCCTCAGCAAGGACCGTTCGTTTGCATCCTACTTCAAGAAGTATCAGCTGATATCCCTCACCAACTTCGGCACCGCCTTCGGAATGGGTTTCGTGGTGCTCATCACTATGTTCGGTTATGGCAGCGTGGGTGCCGCTTTCGTCGGCCTGTTCGGCGCATTCTGCGGCTCAATCATCTCCACCCGCCTGATGCAGCGCTCCTGCCTCAAGGCCTGGCCGGCCGAAATGGAGGAGATGGTTGTAAACGCCTCGCAGGAAGAGCTGGCGGAGGAGCGCATTGAATCCGGCTCGCAGAACAGCATCTTCATGCGCTTTCTGAACGCCATCCTGGACGGTGGCAAGAACGGTGTGGAACTCGGCATGCAGATCATTCCCGGAGTGCTGATCATCACCACCGCCGTCATAATGATCACCTTCGGCCCGGGTGCAGAGGGATACACGGGAGCATCCTCGCAGGGTGTGCCCATCCTCCCCTGGCTGGCAGACAAGATACACTGGGTATTCGAGTGGCTGTTCGGCTTCAAGGCTATGGAGTTGATCGCTTTCCCTATGACGGCCCTCGGTGCCGTGGGGGCCGCCCTCGGCCTGCTGCCCACCTTTGATGCCGCCGGCATCCTGGACGGCAACGCCATAGCTGTCTGCACCGCCATCGGAATGTGCTGGAGCGGATACCTTTCCACCCACACCGCCATGCTCGACTCCCTCGGCTGGCGCAAAGCCATCCCCAAGGCCCTCGGCGCCCACACCATCGCCGGCCTCTGCGCCGGCATCATCGCCCACTTCAGCTATCTGCTGGTAGGCCTTCTCTAGCCCTGCTGATTATCAACAAGTTAATAAAAATCGTCTGGTGAAAATGCACCAGACGATTTTGTGTAAGTGTCTGAAAATCAGCTAGGCGGCGACGAAGTTGGCCTTGATGTCTTCATAAAAGGCGGCCATCGTGGTATAGATGTACGGGCCGATCCAGAAGAAGCCGATGCCAAGGGTCAGCAGGCCGACGAAGAACCAGCCGATGAAGCTGAGCCAGAGCACGAACAGGCGCCATTTGTTGCCCTTCATCATAAGGCGGCTCCTTTCGATGGCTTCAAGGCAGCTGAGCTCCGGATTGTCTTTCAGCACGTAAGGCGTCATCGCGTAGGCGAAAGACTTGATGATTCCAGGAATAATCAGGAGCAGGGCCCAAAGGAAGATTTTTATACCCATCAGCAGATACCCCAGCACGCTTCTCCAGTAGGGACGGAAACCGAGCTTGAACATATTGTCTACCAGGTCCTTATCCCCTCTGAGCAAAGACAGGAAAGTGTTCAGCAATCCTATTACCAGCGGGCCTACCAGCAAGAGGGTGAAAGCCAGGGAGATATATGAATACCTGCCCAGAAGAATGGCCATATAAGACCAGGCGGCTTCCGGGCTTCCCTGAAGAATATACGCTTGATAACGATGGATGAATTCAGCGTCCGTAGCCTGGTAGATCCCCACCCCGGCCTCGACTACGAGTACGATGATCAAGTAGGCAAAAAAGGTCAGTGCGGCTTCTCCCCACTTTCCTTTCAGCGCTGTACGCGCCTCTAATTTAAGGTCTCTGAATCTTTTCATATCAATAATAAAAATAGCAGTTCTTTATAAAATCTCTTTACTTTTAGCGCCGGCATCATCGCCCACTTCGGCATACTGTTGGTTGGGCTATAGTAGTTTATAGTAAGCCGCTTATTCCGTCTGAATAATAAAGCGAACCAAAGATTCCAATGCCTCCTTCAATATTTGTATAGCTCAAATCCATCGAGTACATATTGGCCAACTCGTCTATGTGATAAGCATTATTTGTGAGATTACCCAAATACGTATCATATTCAGGAGAGACAATAGAACAACGGACAGGTATTCTGGTCGGGGTCATCCCAATATAACCAGACGCCACATCAATAGTATCTACAAACAGAAGAAACCCATCACGACACTGATAATATTCGGTAGTACCACTAGAGTGATCGTGGTGCAAAAGAAGAGGAGATAAAATCCCGTTATCGAAGTCTTTTGGATGATGAATTTTTAGAAACTGAAAATGTGCTGGCAAGAACGCACAAGACTGAAGATAGTTCTCGAAAAGGACTTTGTCTCCATTGCACCAGGGAAGATCTAAGATAGAATGCAAATTTGAAACTATCTGCTCAAATACTGGCATTTCTTGAAGGGATTTACTAAAAAGGTTGACATCGTCTGCCCCTGGGTGATTGGTGAAAAAGTGTTGTATATCATATTCTCTGCCGCTCAATGCCGTCATCCAAATATCTACATCTTCAGAACAGCCCGTAACCTTCAGGTATCCCGCAAGACTATTCATTACCGAGCGGCCAGAATAGACGGGCTCTGAGACAATTGTAACCTTGCTTGGTAAACGAGTTTTGGAATGAAGTTCCCGACCATCGTTCAATTTAACCGTAAGCACGTACTCCGTTCCATACATAGGAGAGAAGGTGCTCGTCCACGCATCGCCGTTCCAGGTAAAAACATAAAGCTGCCCTCCTCCGGAAATACTCACCTGGGCATCGCTGATTATTTCATAATCTCCGGTGGCGGAGATTCGTTTGGCATAATACAGGTTTAATGTCTGTATGGGATCCTTTGCATTGCTATCATGGTCTAAAACCATATTCCGCGTCAACACACAATGCACAACCACCGGCATATCCTCCTCTGGAACCATAACAATGGGTTCCACGCAGGACTGCAGCAGAAACAGCAGCAAGTACGCTGTTATGGCAAATGTCTTAGTTTTCATCTTGCTGCTCTTGCAAGAAGTCAAAAGTGTTTCATAACAAGATAGTTAATATCTGCGTTTTTTGCAAATCAGGTCTTCCGGATTCGAACTTGTGCCCACCTGCAGCACATAGCGGCCGTGGGTGGGAACCATATCCTCATCCTTCTCGCTCCACCAGAGGAAGGTCTCGTCGCTCAGGGGGATTTCCACCTTTACGGTCTTGCCGGCAGGCACGAAAACCCTCTTGTAACCACGCAGGGTGCGGATGGGGCCGCCCACATCCTTCTTCTTGGACACATAAAGCTGAACCACTTCCTCGCCATCGCGAGTCCCGGTGTTGGTCAGTTTCACTATCACCCTGCCTCGCCTTGCGCGCACCCGTTCGACCTTGAATGTGGTATAGCTCAGGCCGTATCCGAAGTGCCACAAAGGCTCGCCGGTAAAGAAGCGGTAGGTGTGCCCGGCCATATTGTAGTCTTTGAAGTCCGGCAGCTGCTCGGTACTCTTGTAGAATGTCAGGGGCAGTTTTCCGGAAGGATTCACATCCCCGAACAGCACATCGGTGATCGCCAGCCCGCCCATCTGCCCGGGATACCAGGCCTGGAGGATGGCGTCGCAGTACTCCGTCTCGTCGGTCAGGGCCATGGCGGAACCACTGAAGTTGACAAGGATGATCCTCTTGCCGGCCTTATGGAGCGCGGCAATCAGGTCTTTCTGCACCTGCGGAAGCTCGATCTTGGTGCGGTCGCCGCCGTCAAAGCCCGGGAATCCGCCCGCATCGCCCTGCTCGCCTTCCAGGAAGGGGGTGATGCCGGACGCGAAGATCACGGTGCTGCAGCCTTCCAGTTGCTTCAGTACGTCCTCGATAGGTTCCGCCCCGTCGATGTGGCCGCAGCCTTTCACATATTTCACCTTATACAGGCGGTCCTTCAGCGAGCTCAGGAGGGTGATGGTTTCCTTGGGAACCGGGCTGTAGTTGCCCCACTGCATGGTGGTGTCGTCGGCATTCGGGCCAACCACCGCGATGCTCAGGTTCGTGGGCAGAGGCAGGATGTTGTCCTTGTTCTGGAGCAGCACCATCGATTTGCGGGCCATCTTCAGCGCAAGCGCCTTGTGCTCAGGGCATTCCACAATATTATCGGGGAGATCCTTCCAGGGGTCGATGCCGTCGAATTCGCCGAGACGGATGCGGGCGACGATGATGCGCTTGAGATTGCGGTCGAGCTCGGCCTCGGTCAGAAGGCCCTTCTCAATGGCCTCGGGGATGGCCTGATAGGCGTGCCCGCATTCCACGTCCACGCCGTATTTGACTGCCAGCGCAGCCGCTTCGGCCATTGTTTCCACGTACTCGTGGCGGCCTTTGATATAGAAGTCCGCGACCGCCCAGCAGTCGGATACAATCACTCCCTTATAGCCCCATTTTCCGCGCAGCACCGTATCGATCAGGTAGTCGCTGGCGCCGCAGGGCTGGCCTTCGAATGCATTGTAGGCGGTCATCACCTGCTCCACCCCCGCCTTGGTCACAAGGTCCTTGAATGCGGGGAGATAGGTTTCGTAAAGATCCCTCCTCGTGGGCCTGGCGTCGAAACGGTGCCTGTCCGGCTCCGGCCCGGAGTGCACGGCGTAGTGCTTGGCGCAGGCGAAAAGCTTGCGCACGGGGCTGTCGTCCGGCCCCTGCAGGCCGCGTACCACGGCCATGCCCATCTGCCCCATCAGGTACGGGTCCTCTCCATAAGTCTCCATCCCGCGGCCCCAGCGGGGATCGCGGA
>DGUE01000008.1 GCA_002393895.1 Bacteroidales bacterium UBA4318 | reverse complement strand
TGGGGCAAGGTGCATCCGGACGTCATCACCATCCGCGAGCTGCTGAAGGCCGACGGCTTCCTGGTGAAAGACATAAACATGGACGCCTATATGCAGGTGCGCGCCCTCACCCAGGAATTCATCGACGACTTCCTGGGCTATTGGATCAACCCCGCGAACAAGGTGATGACCTCGCTGCTGGTGGGCTGCGGCCTTCCGGGCGGAATGATGGGCTCGATGATGGCGGACCTCAAGCCTTTCCTCGGAGCGGTGAACGCCGCCGAACGTGCCGCAGGGCGCCCGGATATGACTCTCGACACCCTGATGGTCAAGCTTTTCGAGGAGGTGCAGTACGTCTGGCCGCGCCTCGGCTATCCGCCCCTCGTGACGCCGTTCAGCCAGTATGTGAAGAACACCGCCCTGATGAACCTGTTGAACGTCATCAAGGGCAATCCCCGCTGGACCACCATCGACAAGGATACCTGGGGAATGATCCTGGGCAAGATGGGCAGGCTCCCCGGCCCCCTCGCCCCCGAAATCGTGGATCTGGTGAAGCAGAAGGGCGACGAGTTCTACACCGGCAACCCTCAGGATATGTATCCGGACGAACTCCCCAAGTTCCGTCAGATGATGAAGGAAGAAGGATGGGACGAGGGCCCCGACCAGGAAGAGCTGTTCGAATTCGCAATGCACGAAAGGCAGTACCGGGACTTCCGCTCCGGCCTTGCCAAGCAGCGCTTCAACGCCGAACTTGAAGACTTCCGCGCCAAGGCGGGTGCGCCGATCAAGGTGGTCCGTCCGGTAGTGGAGATGCCCGAGTTCAGCGCAGAGGAATACGCGCAGAAGTATCCTCACGCCGTTCCCGTGCAGGCTCCGGTCAAGGGCCAGCTGCTCTGGCAGGTGGATGTAGATGATGATTCCGTGGCTCCGGTGGCCGGAACCGAGGTCAAGGCGGGAGAGGCGATGGGATATGTGCAGACCTACTACGGCCGCGAAGAGATTGTGCCCGCCCGCGATGGCCGGATTGTGGCCGTGACCGGCAAGCAGGGCAAGAACGTTGTCAAAGGAGAAATAGTAGCATTCGTAGAATAATGAAAAAGTTATTGATTGCATTCGCCGCGGCCCTGCTGCCGCTGGCAATGAACGCAGATGGGGTCAACGACGACAAACCCATCAAACAGAACAAGGTAGTCTATCTCTATCCCGAAGGCCAGGCGGCCGGAAAGGGGATAGTCGAGGATGGCGTGGCCATCACCCTCGGCCCCGGAGAAGACAACGGCAAGCACGGCCCCGAGACCATGAAGCCTTCCGGCGATGTGTACGACATCGGCGACTCCGCCCGTATGGAATTCTACTTCCCGGAGAACCCCAACGGACTGATGATCATCAACTGCCCCGGCGGAGCCTACTGGTTCGTGTCGGAGGTGAATGAGGGTTATTGCACCGTGGAATGGCTTCTGAGCCAGGGGATTGCGGTCTGCAATATGTTCTACCGCCTGCCCTATGGGCACAAGACCGTGCCGCTCACAGACGTTCAGAATGCCTTCCGCTACTGCCGTTATCACGCTGCGGAGTGGGGGATAGACAAGATCGGCGTGATGGGGTTCAGCGCCGGAGGGCATCTTGCCGCCAGCGCATCCACCCTCTATGTGGACGACATCACCCGCCCGGACTTCTCCGTACTGATCTATCCTGTCATCAGCATGGAGGTGGGCGTAACCCATATGGGCTCGCGCAACAACCTGATCGGAACATCCCCTTCGGAAGAAGATATAGAATGGTATTCCCTGCATAAGAGGGTGAACGGCCGCACGCCTGTCACTTTCCTCGGCCTCAGCGGCAACGACGGGGGAGTGCCCATCCAGAACAGTATAGATTACTATTATGCGCTGCGCAAATATGGCATCACGTCCACTATGCACATCTATCCCGGAGGCGGCCACGGCTGGGGATTCAACCATCCGCCGTATCGCAAGGGAGACGGCCTTGGAAGCTACAGGGAGGTCTTCAAGACCGACCTCGCCAAATTCCTTAAGGATCAGATAGTTAAATAAGCTCGCAGAGCAGGGTTGCGCTGGTGCAATCCACCACTTTCACGCGCACGAAGTCTCCGGCTTTGTGCGCGTTGTCGTTCCATACGCACATCTTGTTGGAGCCGGTGCGGCCGCAGAGCTGGTCGTTCCCCTTTTTGGAAGGGCCTTCCACCAGCACCTCGAACTCGCGGCCCACGTCGCGGCGGTTACTTTCCAGCGACAAACGGTTCTGCAGCTCGATCAGCTCGTTCAGGCGGCGTGTTTTCACCTCCAGAGGGATGTCATCAGGGTAGTTGCGGGACGCGAGGGTGCCGGGGCGTTCGGAATAATTGAACATGAATGCGGCGTCGTACCCCACTTCCTCGAAGATGCTGAGGGTGTCCCGGAATTCCTCTTCGGTTTCGGAGCAGAAGCCCACGATGGCGTCGGTGGTGATGCCGCAGTCGGGCATAGCCTGGCGTATGCGCGCCACCCTCTCCAGATACCACTCCCGGGTGTAGCGGCGGCGCATCTTTTCCAGGATGCGGTCGTTGCCGCTCTGCACGGGCAGATGTATATGGTGGCAGATGTTGGGCCAGGCGGCCATGGTGTCGATGACTTCGTCCGAGATGTCCTTGGGATGCGAGGTGCTGAAGCGTACGCGGAGGGTGGGGGAGACGGCGGCGACCAGCGCCAGCAATTTCGCAAAGTTCACATCCTGAAAGAGATATGAATCCACATTCTGCCCCAGGAGGGTAACCTCCTTATATCCGGCAGCCACGCATTCGCAGGCCTCACGCACTATGGTGCGGTAGTCCCTGCTGCGCTCGGCGCCGCGGGTATAGGGCACCACGCAGTAGGAGCAGACGTTGTTGCATCCGCGCATTATGGAGATGAAGGCGGAAACGCCGTTCTTGTCTATGCGCACGGGGGAGATGTCGCCGTAGGTCTCCTCGCGGGAGAGTTCTACATTGATGCCCTTGGCTCCGTCATATACCGCCTGCAGCAGGTCAGGAAGGCTCCTGTAGGCATCCGGTCCCGCTACCACATCCACCTTTCCGGTATCCAGCAGGGCATCCTTCAGGCGTTCTGCCATACAGCCGAGTATGCCCACGATGAGCTCCGGCTTAGCCTTGCGGAAGGTGTTGAAATAGTCGATGCGGCCCCAGATGCGCTGCTCGGCGTTATCGCGTATCGAGCAGGTGTTGGCCATTATCACATCCGCCTCCGCAATATCTTCCGTGCGGGCATATCCGTGCCCTCCCAGAATCGAGAACACCACTTCCGTGTCGTTCACGTTCATCTGGCAGCCGTAGGTTTCGATGTAGAGTTTTTTCACGACGCAAAGATATGCAAAAAATATGTTATCTTTGTAAGATAGATAATATGAAAAAGCTAATTAGAATATCCCTGCTCCTGCTTCTGGCGGCATTTATGCTGACGGGGTGCGTGAGCAAGTACAAGAAGATAAAGGTGTCTTCGTTCGAACTGGAAAGCGTGGTGCCGAGCAGCCTGCGGAGCGCCAACGTGGTGGTGGCCGTGGGCATCGACAATCCTGCGCCCTCTTTCGAGGTGCGGGACATCGAGGCCACGGTGAAGCAGAACGGCAACGTGATGGGGCTGGTGACCTGCGAACCTGTGAACGTGGATGGCAAGTGCAACCGCGTCTACCGGATCCCTATGCAGGCGCAACTTGCTGAGGGCGTGGGGCTTATGCAGCTGCTCGCCACCTACAAGGGCTTCAATCCCGAGGAGTTTACAATCGACCTCCACGCCCGTGCGAATGTGGCGGGAAAGATTGGCAAGGATATTGATTATAAGGATGTGCCACTCACAAAGTTTATGAAGAAATGAAAAGGCTTCTGATCGCAATATTGGTGTTGTTGCCCTTCGCGGCCCGCGCCCAGCAGGTGGTGCCTCCCGGCTATGTGCTGGTGGATTCGCTCATCTTCACCCCTCTGGCGGCGGTGGATTCCACCCTTGAAGGCAGCACCATCTTCAACGTGCTTCCCGAAGGCGTGAACGTGCGCCAGTCCGGAATGATACGCAACGCCGTGGAAACCCGCATCCGGGCCAACCGGGGCAAGATGGTGAGCGGCTATCGCATCCGCATCTTCTTCGACAATTCCCAGACCGCGCGCACTGCCAGCGAGGCGGCTCTCTACCGCTTCAAGGTGCTGAATCCCGGGATGTCGGCATACAGGAGTTTCAGCAGCCCTTATTTCCGCGTGACTGTAGGGGATTTCCGCAATAAATCCGAGGCCCTGGCGGCCCTGGGCCCCATCAAGGCGCAGTTCCCTTCGGCCTTCATAGTGCAGGAGCGCTTCAAGTATCCGGCGGTGGAAAACCGCAGCGCATACCGTGTGGACACACTCAAAGTGCTGAAGAAAGTAGCAGAGTAGGGTATGCAGAAACAGGGCCTAGAACTTAAACAGACACAGCGTCTTTCTCCTCTCCAGATCCAGACCATAAAGCTCATAGAGCTGCCGGTGCAGGAGTTGGAGCAGAAGATACGTTCCGAGCTCGAGGAGAATCCCGTGCTGGACGACGGCCCCGATCCCGAAAAGCAGCAGGATGACGATCAGCCCAAAGACATCTCTATAGACGAGATAAAGGACGACGGCGAGATTCC
>DGUE01000011.1 GCA_002393895.1 Bacteroidales bacterium UBA4318 | reverse complement strand
GGTACTCGCTGAACAGGCCGCAGGAGCGCAGCCTGCCTGGCGATGCCATATTTATGCATACAGGGTGTGCTGAAAGGGATTCGAATCGCTCGAACTCGCTTTCCGACAATTCTTCCGGGCCGCCCGCTCCGGTGAGGAGAAGCACCGCTTCCAACAACGTCATCAATACTTTCATGCGGCCCAAGTTAGTGAGGCAGAAAAAGAATGTCAATCAAATAAATTCACACTGTGTCGTTTTTTTATGTTTGCGTATCGGAAATAATTGTAACTTTATGCATCGATTCAGTTACTATGGATAAAGTTTTTATTCACGACAAGGTTTTCGTGCCTTTCATCCCCTACGACAAAATCTCGCAAATCATTGATGGTGTGGCTGATAGGCTTAATGAAGATTTTTGCGACACCGATCACTCCTATGCAAAAAGGTCCGAAAAAGACATCCCAGTCCTTCTCTGTGTCCTTCACGGGTCCATCATGTTCACCGGAGAACTTTTGCAAAGAATCAACTTCCCGGTCGAGCTTGCATCCATGAAGTTGTCCTCATACGTCGGAACCACCTCCACTGGAGTTGTGAAAGAGACCATGCCTCTTAGCACAGACATCAAAGGCAGGACGGTCATAGTTTGCGAAGATATCGTGGACACCGGCAATACCATCATCGCCCTGAAGAAGAAACTTCTCGAGACAGGCGCCAAGGACGTGCGAATCTGCACCATGCTCCTGAAGCCCGAGGTTTTCTGCGGCAAGGAAAAACTGGATTATGTGGGCGCCGAGATTCCCAATCGTTTCATTGTCGGCTTCGGCCTGGACTACGATGAACTCGGGCGCAATCTTAAAGATATTTACGTTCTAGAATAATAATTATGAAGTACTTCATTATGTTCGGCCCTCCCGGTGCCGGAAAAGGAACCCACGCGGCTCCGATGGTAAAGAAATACAATCTCAAGCATATCTCCACCGGAGAGCTTCTCCGCAGCGAGATTGCTGCCGGAACCGAACTTGGAAAACAGGCCGCAGCCTTGATCGAAAAGGGCAATCTTGTGCCTGACGAGGTGGTAGAAGGAATGATAGCGCAAACCTTTGCCAAGTATCCCGACGTCAACGGCTTCCTCCTGGACGGATTCCCCCGCACCGTTCAGCAGGCAATGGATCTGGACGAGATGCTCGAGGCCCGCGATGAATATGTGACCGGTGTCATCTCCCTGATGATTCCGGATGAGGAAATCAAAGCCCGGATAAAGGGCCGCGCTCTCATCGAAGGCAGGGCAGATGATGCTTCCGACGAAACCATCGCAAACCGCATCCGCACCTACCATGCGAAGACCGAGCCCCTTATCGATATCTACAAAGAGAAAGGGGTTTATCACGAAATCGACGGCGTTGGCAGCATCGAAGAAGTGCAGAAGCGCGTCTTCGCGATAATGGACACTCTATAGTTCCGGCAGGGCCTTTTCCATACGTATGCCGCGGGAGCCTTTAACCAGCACCGTGGCACCGGAGAATTCTTCCCGATGGCCAGAGATATAATCTGCCAGGGAGTCAGATGAAGGGAAACAGCCAGCTATCAGCTGGCCGGCACCTGGAATGATGCCGAGCTCCGAGAGGGCTTTCCCGAATTCCTCACCTACCAGATACGACTTCAGTCCGGATGCAATCAGCTTCCGGACTATGTTTTTATGCTCTTCCACAGAGGCCTCGCCCAGTTCGCGCATGTCTCCAAGCAGGGCCAGTTTGCTGTCGGATTGGATCGAGGCGAGATTGTCTACCGCAAGCCCCATCGATGTAGGATTAGCGTTGTAGGCATCCACTATCAAGGTGTTGCGATCTGTCTTCTCAAGCTGGGAACGGCTGTTGGATGGGGTATACGCTTCAATCGCCGCAATGGCATCGGCACGTTTCACTCCGAAATACTCCGCTATTGCAAGCGCGGCGAGGACATTGTCTGTATTGTAAGCTCCAACCAGCCTGGTATGTATCTCGGAATCGCCCACACGAATGGCGAGGAAGGGGTTTTCCGCCGTCGCAGGAAGGATCTCGGCCTTCATGGATACTCGGCTGAATTCCCACTGGTGGCAGGCCTCCCTCCTGGCTGCAGCAGCAAGGTCGGCATGGTCGGTGTTCACAAAGATGAGGGAGCCCCGATGGCTGCCCAACCATTTGTAGAGTTCGGTTTTTGCAGCGAGCACCCCTTCATATGAGCCGAAACCGAGAAGATGGGCCTTGCCTACATTTGTGATGTATCCATAGTCCGGCTGGCTCACCTTCACCAGCTTTGCTATATCATCCGGATGGTTCGCCCCCATCTCCACAACGGCAATCTCCGCATCTGCAGGAATGGAAAGCAGGGTCAGAGGAACGCCAATATCGTTATTGAGATTTCCCTTGGTTGCCGCCACCTTGAACTTTGCGCCCAAAGCCGCAGCAATCAGCTCCTTGGTAGTAGTCTTTCCGTTTGTCCCGGTCAGTCCTATCACTGGAATTCCCAACGCCTTGCGATGATAGATTGCCAGCTCCTGAAGCGCCTTGAATGGGTCCGGAACAGGGATGATGCGGGCGTGGCTACTGCGGACGGGCAATGCGGAGACGGGCTCCCCTTGCGGGACGCGGCTCTGCCCTTTGCCCGTCGCGGAAAGCATGAGGGGGCCCGCATCATCGTTTACAACTGCATACGCAGCTCCAGCTTCCAGGGCCTTCAACGCATACTCATTGCCATCGAAATTCTCTCCCCGAAGAGCAAAAAAGATAGCCCCGGCAGGAATAGTGCGGCTATCGGTACTCACCTTATACCCGCACTCGCAATAAAGCTTGTAAAGATCTTCCGTACTCATTTCGTACCTGTGCTGCCAAAACCGCCTTCCCCACGCTCGGTCGCCCCAAGTTCATCCACCTCTTCCCAATCTATCTTCTCGTGCTTTGCAAGCACAAGCTGTGCTATCCTCTCACCAGGTTCTACGGTAAAAGGCTGATCGGAGAGATTCACCAGGATCACGTTCACCTCTCCCCTGTAGTCGGCATCGATAGTGCCGGGAGTGTTCAGCACCGTGATGCCCTTCTTGGCGGCAAGACCGCTGCGAGGGCGCACCTGGACCTCATAACCTATCGGGATTTCGAGGAAAAGACCGGTGGGAATCATGGCCCTCTGGAGCGGGGCAAGCACCACCGGAGACTCGAGCGAAGCGCGCACATCCATACCGGCCGAAGCCATGGTGGCGTACTGCGGAAGGGCGTTGCTGCCCTTGTTCACGACCTTTACTGTCATTATTTCTGAGCTTTAGTATATAGGAAAACAGTTATCAGCGCAAATAAGATATTCGGTATCCAGAGGGCAAGCCCGGCCGGCATGGTGCCGGCATATACAAACATCTGGGCAAAGCGCAGGAACAGTATGTAGGAGAAGGCCAGGGCTATGCCTATACCGAGATTCCAGCCTATGCCTCCCCTCTTCTTGCGGGAAGACAGGCACACTCCCATGATGGTAAGGATAATTGCAGAGAAGGGCATGGCGTAGCGGTTATGCAGCTCTATCTCCGCAAACATCACGTTGGCGTCCCCTCGCATGTTCTGAGTGTCTATCAACTGGTTCAGGTCCTTGATAGGCAGGGTCTGCACAGTTTTTTCGTTGCGGTAGAAATCTGTCACCGTGAGATCGATGACGGTATCTTTCTTGGCTCCGCTGGAGATGTGGTCTTCCAGGCCGGAAGCATAATCCCGGATGAACCAGTTACGCAGCTTCCAGCACTGCCCTATACTGTCCCAGACCGCCGTATCGGCCTCCAGCTTGCTCTTCAGCTTATTGTCTTCGATGGTTTCCAGAGTGAACTTGTAGGCGGTATTGTTCCATCGGCTGAAAGACTCCACATAAACGAACTGACCCGGGGCTATCTGGTAGTGGACGTTACGGAATTTCAGGTTCTTAGACTTCACATACTTCTCCTCAAAGGCAGTGCGGACAACGTTGGATTTGGGGATAACATAGAGGTTGAGCCCAAGGGAAAGGGCGGCAATCAGAATGGCACAGGCCACATAGGGCACAAGTATGCGCGCATAGCTTATGCCTCCGGACAGCATGGCGATGAATTCTGAATTCGCAGCCATCCTGGAAGTGAAGAATATGACAGTGATGAACACGAACAGGGGGCTGAACATGTTCATGAAATACGGCACGAAATTGACGTAGTAATCCAGGATGATGGCCTTCAGGGGTGCTTCGTTCTTCACGAAGTAGTCCACCTTCTCGGATATGTCGAAGATTATGACGATGCCGATTATGAGCAGCAGCGCCATGAAGAAGGTGGTAATGAACTTCTTGGATATGTAGAGGTCGAGTTTTCTCATAATCTCTGCGTCAGCTTTGCCACGGCCGCATCTTTCCATGCCGCGAAGTCTCCCTGCTCAATGTGTATGCGCGCCTGGCGCACCAAATCCAGATAGAAAGCGAGGTTGTGCTCGCTTGCTATCATGGCCGCGAACATCTCTCCGGAAATGAAAAGATGGCGCAGGTAGGCCTTGGAGTAAGTATGGTCAACAAAGGATGTGCCGCAAGGGTCCAGAGGGCTGAAATCATCCTTCCATTTCTCGTTCCGCATGTTCATGATGCCGTTCCATGTGAACAGCATGCCATTGCGGCCATTGCGGGTGGGCATGACGCAGTCGAACATGTCTACCCCACGGGCGATTCCCTCGAGTATATTCGCAGGGGTACCGACTCCCATCAGGTAGCGGGGGCGATCCTCCGGAAGCAAAGGGCACACCAGCTCCAGCATCTCGTACATCTTTTCGGTGGGCTCCCCTACTGCCAGGCCTCCGATCGCATAGCCGTCTGCCCCGAACTGCACGGCATGATCTACAGCTTCCTTGCGCAGATCCGGATAAACGCAGCCCTGCACGATGGGGAAGAAAGTCTGCTCATAACCATAGAGCGGCTCGGTTTCCCGGAAACGCTTTGCGAATCTTTCCAGCCAGCTCTTGGTGAGATTCAGGCTCTTGCGGGCATAGGAATGGTCTGCATCCCCGGGGCAGCATTCATCGAGGGCCATACATATATCCGCGCCGATAATGCGCTGTGTATCAACATTATTCTCGGGAGTGAAAGTGTGGCGGCTGCCGTCGATATGGCTCTGGAAGGTGCAGCCTTCAGGTGTGAGTTTGCGAATAGGGCTGAGGCTGAACACCTGGAAGCCGCCGCTGTCGGTAAGGATGGGGCGGTCCCAGTTCTCGAAACGGTGAAGGCCGCCTGCCTGCCGGAGAATTCCCAAGCCTGGACGCAGGTACAGATGATAGGTATTGCCGAGGATAATCTCGGCCTGCACATCATCCTTCAGGTCTTTGTGGTAGACGCCCTTCACGGAGCCGACAGTACCTACCGGCATGAATATAGGGGTGCGGATATCCCCGTGACCGGTATGCAGCACACCGCAGCGGGCGCCAGAAGAAAGGTCGGAATGCGTCTTTTCGAATTTCATCTTTCAAAGATAATCAAAATAGAAGAAAAAAGACTAAATTTGTTAGTTGAACATTCAATAGACGCTACAATGAAAAACACTCAACTCAAGTTCAGGCTGGTCCTGATGCTGGTGCTTCAGTATGCCGCATGGGGTGCATACCTCACTTCTCTGGGCCGCTACCTTGGCAACTCCGGCCTGGGGCCGCAGATCAAATGGTTCTTCGCCATGCAGGGCATAGTGTCCATATTCATGCCCACTCTCATGGGCATAGTGGCCGACCGCTTCATACAGGCACAGAAAACCCTGTCCCTCTGCCATGGCCTTGCAGGCCTGTTCATGCTGGGCGCAGGTTTCTACTGCATGAATGCAGGCGGAGCCGTCCAGTTCGCCCCCCTGTTCATCCTCTACAGCCTCAGCGTGGCATTCTACATGCCTACCATCGCCATATCCAACTCCGTGGCTTACAATGCCATGGGCAAGGCGGGAATGGACCCGGTAAAGGAATTTCCTCCTATCCGCGTGTTCGGCACCGTGGGCTTCATCGCCAGCATGCTCATCACCAACTTCGTAAAGATAGGCGGCGTTGCCATGCAGGACAGCTACACCCAACTCTACTCCTCCGGCATCCTCTCCCTGGTGCTTTGCGCATATGCGCTGAGCATGCCTGAGTGCGAAATCAACCGTGGCGAGTCCAAGAGCCTGGCCGAAGCCTTCGGGCTCAAGGCCTTCACCCTATTCAAGGACAGCCAGTTTGCAGTGTTCTTCATCTTCAGCATGCTCCTAGGAGCTTCCCTGCAGATAACAAACGGCTATGCGAATACCTTCCTGGGCTCGTTTGCGGCCGATCCCGCACTTGCAGGCACTTTCGCTGTCAAGAACTCCAACGCCCTGATCGCCATCAGCCAGGCCTCCGAAACCCTCTGCATACTGCTGATACCTATCTGCATGAAGAAGTTCGGCATCAAGAAGGTCATGCTCATGGCAATGTTCGCATGGGTGTTCAGGTTCGGTTTCTTCGGAGCCGGCAATCCGGCGTGGCCCGGAGTCCTGCTCTTCGTGCTCAGCTGCATAGTCTACGGTGTAGCATTTGACTTTTTCAACATTTCCGGATCCCTTTACGTCAACGAGAACACCACTCCGGACATCCGCTCCAGCGCACAGGGCGTATTCATGCTGATGACCAACGGACTGGGTGCCACCATAGGCACGCTCGCAGCCGGCAAGGTCGTGGAAGCATTCGATGTATTCAACACCCCTGCCAACTGGTCCACGGTCTGGTATGTATTCGCCGGCTACGCATGCGTGGTGGGTATACTCTTCGCCATCCTGTTTAAAGATCCCCAGAAGGCGAAGGCCTAGAAAAGTCTGACGGGTCCCAGTCGAAGTAAGCTCTGCTGGACACACTCCATTTCTCTACGGACACGTAGCCCTTGCAGTTCACGCGTCCGTTTTCGTCTGCAATCCAGGCATGACTCCCGGCATACCTGTAGGGTGAGTATCTGTATATGGCAAGATGCCTCCTGCCCTTGGCCCCGTAGGTTGCGGTGCTGTATGGAGAGACAACTGAATATCCGAACAGCGAAGTGCCGAAAAACGGACCGTTCCCGTGACTGAAATCCGAATTGCTCATCAGATCCCCGTCCCAGTTGGTCTCCAGGAAAGTGCCGTTGGAATGATAGACATATCCATTTGGACCAATGCCGCTCTCGTTGGAATAAAGAGGACCGCCATCCCTTCCCTGATAGGCAAAACTTCCATCTGTTACATCCAGGGTCACATCATCGCTGTGCGGACGGAAGCACAGGCATGTGGTTGTGCCGGAGAAGTACAGGGTTTCTATATATAGATCCACCCCTACGGGATTGTAATATGTTGATGCATAAGAGCCTACACACGCTTTTACGTATTCATTGCAGTGAGGGTTCAGTTTTCCTACGAATATGGGCACGGCCTCCCCGTATATCGACCGGACGGCCGACGCAGGCAGGTCCCACCTTATCAAGGTAGTGCTATAGCCGGTTATGTAGTCATCAGCTATGCGGCCTTCCACAAAGCGGGTCCCTCCGAACCATGTGCGCCATCCGTCTGCTTCCCTCTCGGAGCGTGACTTCAGGAATCCCCTCGGAATGCCTGAACTCACGCTGGCAACTATGCTGTTCTGCGTGCCCAGGCTTGCCACCGCCGGAAGCGGATCATCCACCCCGGTCATATCGAAGGCCTCTCCAAAGTAAGCATCCCCCTCAAGGGGCCCCAGAACAGGATTGTCGATAATCACGTTGAACTCTGCACTTATGCCGCAGGCAAGCGTCACCCTGTAGGGGAAGCTTTTCCCCACTGCTTCCGTCCAATCTCTTGCAACACCCGCACGGGACCATCGTATCTTATTCACATACAAGCGTTTATCTTCCGACCCGGCATATATGAAATCCTGCCCGTAAAGAGACGATACCGCCGCTGTCGGTTCTACGGAAACTATGCCGTAGAGGGAATTGAACAAAGCGTCCGAGCCACGCACGGAATACACTCCGGAAAGGCCCTGCAGGTCCAGGTTCACAACATCCCCTAGCACATCCAGAGTCTTGTCTTCCACAGAAATTTCAGGGAAGGCAGAGCTAACGGGAACAGATCCCATCAGGGTTCCGGAGGAATCAAAACAATACAGGGTTCCGCTTCCCGCCGTGAGAGCGGTCAGTCTTACGCCGTTAAGATGGCTTCCGCACACCTTCTCCCCTATGCTGAAAATGGACGTGCTGGTGACACCAGGGCTTTCTGAAAGTGAGAAAGACACATCCTGGGCTGCGTGTGTCTGCGAGTGCAGGAAGACTGTCTTCTGCTCACCTGCGGTAAAGGCGGAGGGGATATCGAAACGGAAATCATCCTTACGCCATGTGTTGGAGGCGCCGTCGTTGCTCAGGATGACGCGGCATGAATAGCTGCTGCCACCCTCGAGGCCTATGGTGCTGCCGTCGTTGGCATAGAAACGGCAAAGCTCGCTGCCGGCACTCACGCTCCCGAATGAATCGAAATCCAGAGTCATCTCTATATATGTAGCATACTGGGTGGAAGCCACAGGTGCATCGGAATATGGCACATCAGTATAATTGGGCAGGCAATACAGGTTTACCGTGCCTCCGCCCTGCAGCGTGGCCAGGTCCGCTGCAGATAGCCTGTCCCCAGCCTGGAAAGGAGTGAGAGCATCAGCTTTGAAGCTCTTCAGGCTTCTCCAGGCATATTCACTCACGAACGAAACGGCAGCTGGCGCATTGCACAGTTTCGCCTCCCTTATCCGCACGTTTCCGCCCAGAACAGCTCCGGATGCCGCCAGGGAAGCAGAGAGTTCCGTACTCAAAGCTATGCGGCTCATGGCTCTGCTGAGCGTTATGCTGCTGCTGAGGCCGGTGGAAGTCATACTCAGGTTGCCCTCTCCCAGCATCAGCACCAGCGCGGCCGCACCAGGCGTATAATCCATATAAACAGATACCCTGTCCTGCCAGCCCTGAGGAGGCTGGAGCTCACGCCCTGCATTGCCTATAACAACCAGGCGGCTGTGTGCGCCGACAGAAGAATCAAAACTCACGGAGCCCGACGTGCGGATGGATAGCCCGTCAAAATAATGGGACTCGGCCAACTCGCCGGACGAGGCAAACACCCATACATTCAAATCCCTCACAAGGTTTTCATCAGCAACTGCCGTGCTCTTTGACGTCTCGGAGCAACTCACTGTCAGTGAAATAATTGCAGGTGCCGGCATATCTTCGTCCGCATGCAGTTCACGCACGGCACATCCCCCTGATGCAAACAGTGCCAGGGCCATTATCATCTGTATTAATCTATTCATGGTGCAAGTGTTATTCATTTACAATACCGGAGCCGCCGGACTGCCACGGAGCGATTCCCGTGACCACGTTGATGGAAAGGGGCCTGTCGTCCGGATTGATGCGGACAGCGAGGGAGCAGTCAGCTCCCATCTCCAGATCCACCAACCCGCTCAGCACCCTGTCGTCTATGCACTGGTTCCCGGATGCATCCAGCGTCTGCACCCGGAGGGAAAGGGTATGCCTGCCAGGAAATGCGAAGTATGGAAGGGCGCCATCATCCAGCGTATGCACCGGAGAGCCCGAATAGTCCCAGGATTCCCTGTTGAACATGCTCCCGGCAGTGCCGGAGTAGATGAAAGTCTGTTCGTCCGCATCGGTCAGGCTGACCCACACTACATTGATACTGGCAATATCCAGTTCTCTCTCCCCCAGCCATTCCCAATAGGCAGACATATCAAAGTCCAGACTGCTGATTTTTGAGCATACATGCTTGAATACCAGCGGGATACCATTTTTTTTACTCTGCCGGATATTCTTCGCTGCCAGCCAGTCTACATTGTGATTGGGGTTTTTCACTGTCAGCACGGCGTTTGTGGCCGAGCTGAATATCATTACGGCTGAACCGAACTCCACATCAGCCCCGCTCACCGGCTGATTTGAGTTGTAGCTGACAGCATAGAAGGAATACGTCTTCCCCTCCGGCCAGTAGACCCGGGTGGCATCGGACGGCACATAGCTGCCCGGCGACCCGCTATCCGGAACGGCGTGTCCACCCAGTTCTCCAACCCAACTTCCAAGCATATAATCGTAGGTCAGGTAGTGGAACTCCGGCACTGCCGCCTCATCCGTCGGAATCCCGGCCTTGGTGCCCCTGAATACTACAGGGGCATCAGGCACAGATTCCGCGGAACATCCGCATAGGATGACCAGAATTAAGGATAAGCGTCTCATCTGTTTACGGCAGCGTCATTCTCACATTCCTGACTTCCCAGGCCTCGACAGAAACAGTGAAATTAAGAGGAACTGCAGGGTCGGCAGCAAGATTGACCTTGATATTGCTGGTCTTTCCTGCAACCAGTGCAATCTCTCCGCTGTTTGTGAATGTGCCAGTGTAGTCTCCCTTGGTGAGGGTGTAGGTCACCTGGATAGTGTATGATCCGGGCAGGAGAAGGTAATCGTTATCCCCAACTGTCAGCGGTGCCAACGCCGCACCGCTCTGGCCGGACCAGGTTGATGTTCTCACATTGTAAGTGCCTGATGTCCTGGTTTCCAGCAAGCTTATGCCGCCCACTCCGACTTCGTAGCCATTGGCAGATGTTACTTCTACGTTTCCTACCCTTGCCAGGATGTGCGACAGCGTGAGGGAATTCACGTCATTGTAGTTAGGCGAGTAGTTGCTTGTGCAAACCACATCGGAACTGCTGTCCACGGTGACCCAGGGGCCGTCCGCACTGAAATTCAGCGGTGCGTTGGATGCATAGAAGTGGTAGGACGGATCTGTGGAAGGCCAGTATTTCCCGGTGGTATACTGCCCGGAAGAAGCATTCTTGGTTGCCGTGACGCTCCACTGCTGGGTTTCAGCGCCGGCACTTCCGGTTGTGGCCATCAGGTTGAACGATGCGAGATTGTCCCTGTTCACTTCGGTTATCTTTGTTGCGATGAATGCGCCCCCGTACTTCACGTCAAAACAAATCTCCTTCTCTTCTTCTGAACTGAATTCCTGCGCAGAACTTACGCGCATCTCTTTTGAACAAGCCGCCGCGCACAGCGCAAACAGCATTAGCATTGTAGTTTTTTTCATGATTTACATAATAATTTTAATTGTTTCTGAATTATCCCACTCCTCAACCTCAATCGTAAAACTTGCCGCAGCCAGGTCCACCCCAAGCATGATGTCCTTCAGGTCCGGAGACGACCAGTCATACCCAAGCATCCGCATAATCATTCCCAGTTTCTGACGGGTTACCAGACTGCCATCCGAATGATAGATCTCCAGCATCAGCGAATCGTCCAGCTGACGGGGCACGCGCGCCCGATAGACATGCCCGGGCTCCTTCGGGGGGCTATAGTCGAACTCTCCCCGATGGGGCTTTCCCCCAGGCAGTTCATATCCGTCCACGTTGCCAAGAAGCCGGAAAGAGAACTCATAGTCCTCCGGCACATCACCTCTTACCTGCATGATTATCTCGGCGAAATCCTTATGCAGCGGAAGCCCTGCCTCTCCTTCCTCTCCGTGGATAAAGACTCTGCCATGCCCGGAATAGACATTATCGCTGCAGCAGCCCATGGGGATGGCCAGCACTGCTCCGTTGAGCGACATCTCGTCTACCCCGCAGAAGACATCCACATACACCTGCTCATTGCGCGGCACCTCCAGCACCAGGTCTCCCCTGTGCTCGAAACAGGAGAATTCCCGGCTGCCGAAATCCAGGCTGCTCTGCAGGTCCGTAGCCACGTTGCAGGTCAGGTTACCCTTGCAGCCTTCTGCCACATATCCATCGGAATACACCACGCACCACGCCGGGCAGAAGCCCCTGTCTTCCTTCACAGAGCAAGCAGCCAAAGCCAGTATCGCGAACAGCAAACTCAACTTTTTCATTGGTCGTAAAGATTTAAGTTATAATGGTTTATAAGCGTCGCTATTTCCGGATCCAGGCTTCCGCGGAAAACATAGTTACGATCCGCGGAGCATGCATTCAGATAGTGCTGCACGGCATTCCTGTCTTCTCCGAAACGGGAGTAGAGGATAGCCATCAGGTACTCCGTCTGCGGGGAACTGTCCAAACGGCTGAGAATATCCATGGCGCTGCGGTTCCTGCCCAGCGAAACGAATGCTACGGCAGTATTGTAGTCCCTGTATGGCAGGAGGAGTTCGAGGGCATGCTCGTAGTTCCTGTCCTGCAGGGCCTGCACTCCCATGCGGTACACCGTATCGGGGATGGTGGTGTGGATGGTATCCTTCACCATGCCCTTGCGGTGCAGGTGGAAGTCGAAACGCACCATACGCAGCCTGGGGTAGAAGTCCTTTCGCAGATGGGCATAGCTTCCGAGCTGGCGGAGAGCCGCCTCCCTTGCATCCAGATCCCTGATTTCCAGGTGCTTAAGCACAAGCTCCCTGTCGGCAGGAGCCATAGTGGTGTCAGTTTCCACAAGATGCGAGAGAAGGCGCCAGTTCTCGCCGCCTCCGTGCGAGACGAAATCCACTTTTGGGATGTCTCCGGCGATCCGGAGGCTGTCGATGAGGAAGTCGGTGTAGTTGGAGAAGAAGGCCGAAGCGGCCCCGGCCCGGCGCAAGGCGAGCGACCTGTTCGCCGCCGCGGCGCCCTCCGGGGACGCGTAGGCAGTAATCACTACGGAATCCAGGTCGAACTTGTCGTTTTCCAGGATGTCCTTGATATTGCCCTTGATGCGGCCCATCTCGGACGCATTCATGCCGAGGTCTTCCCGTATATCCGACTTCCCCGCCCCGAATTCGATGTAGCAGGACGTGTTCGCCTCAACCCGGCGCGATACCACTTTTGTGAGAAATCGCTCGCGCACGTCTGCAAAGCTCGAAAGGGAGCTTATGTAGAATGTAAGCATCCCCGGGCTGGGAAGGGAGCACAGCATCCTGTCTTCCTCATACACCTCCCCCGATAGCTCTATCTCCACCTTCTTCAGCAATGGGCGTGTGTGGATGGTCTGCACGTAGCTGTAGGTAATATCCCCTTCAGGGGCAACTACGACCGTGTCCAGGCGCAGTGCTTCTGTGCGGATGGGAGCCTTCACATAGCGGCGGAACATCTTGTCCTTGCGGCCGGCTTTCCTCTCATTGAGGCGCTTGCGTATATGGTCGGTGTAGTGCTCCACCGCCTCATTCCCGGAAATTCCGAATGCGCTGGTCCACATTTCGTCGCTCACCCGGGAACTGTCCTTGCGGAAAGCATAGAGTTCCGGCATATTACGCCTCAGGAAAAGCTCCAGTTCGCTTTTGCGGATAAAGTAGGATGTGTCCGTCACTATCCCTTCCACGAATCTCGCGTACCTTTCATAACCCCGCAATTGGGCCGCCCTGTACTGCGAACCGGTGATGTAGACAGGATCCAGAGGCACTTTCTCCCCCATGATGTGCATTATGGGCAGCATCCTGAGTTGCCAGCGGCTGTCGGTAAGGTCGGCCGGGATGCTGATGTCGAATCTCAGGTCCACCACTCCGTTCCTCTCTGCCACATTCCTGAAGGTTGCCACCACCACCGACGGCAGTATCACGTCGCTTGCCACCATGTCCCCGTTTTCGTCGCGGACGGCCTTCATTATAATAAGGTCCTTCCCGTCCGCGTCCTTGATCATCATGGTATCGCTCACCAGGCGCTCCACAGGCACATCCGGCACAGGGGCTGCATCTGCCAGGGCCAGGCCCGGAACGTATGCCCCGGACCGGACCGACTCCATCTTCCGCGCAGGTCCGCAATAGCAGAGTGCAGCGCAGAGGATGAGCAGCAGACTACATTTCGCAAGGGAACGCATCTTCGTCGTCGATGATGGTGAGTTTGCTGGCCTGGATTTCCGTAGAATAATGCTCCTGCCCGTCCATTCCCGTGAACTTATTATAACGGATACGGCCGGTTACCCACACTTTGTCTCCCTTCTTGAGTTTCTCGAGCCCGCTTATACGCTTGCCCTCCCACGCATTTACGTTATGCCATTGGGTGTCGATGACGGCTCCGCCGCTGCGGTCCGTGTAAGCCAGGTTGGTGGCCACCGTAAACCGCGCCACCTTCTTGCCTCCGACCTCCTGGAGCTTGACATTCCCCACAAGGCCTCGCAATTCAATTTTGTTGATCTGTTCCATATTCTTTGGTTTTTTGGTCCGATGCAAAGGTGGCGCATCGGCACGCCCTCACCAAAGAAATGCGGCAAACAATCGCCTTAATATATGTTTCTGCTGACGATTGTGTGTTTTAAAGAGACCATAAAAAAAATCTTTTGGTTTGCCTAAACTTTAATTTATTTAAGTTTGCCGATATTTTTTGGAGTTTCAGTGCCTCCGGTGCACCTTTGCAGCAAAAAAAACGATTATGACGGATACTGAAAACGTGAGGCGCTGCCTCAACTGCGGAGGCCCGGTGAAAGGGAGGTCCGACAAACTGTTCTGCTGCGGCAGATGCAAGAACGAATGGCACAACAAGATGACAGGAAGCGAAAAGCGCAAGCGCGAAAGGGTGTTCAGCGCCCTGTGGAGGAATTACAAGCTTCTAGAGATGATGCTTGAGGGCGAGGAGCACATCCCGGAAATCGCCACCCTGGTGGCCGAGGGCTTCCGTCCGGAATTCATCACCGGATACCAGAAACTTCGTTCCGGAAGGGAGGAGTACAGATGCTTCGATATCAGCTATAATAAAACAGAAGCCCGCCTGTACAACATCAGGCGGGCTCCGGAACTCTTGTAAAACAGACTATTCCTCTTCGGGTGCCTCGGTGGTGATGACATCTTTCACGAAGGTGTCGTAGTCTTCTTCGGAAATCATATTGCAGGTGCCGTTGATCTGGGCGCCCATCTCCACCTGAATACGGCGCACATGGATGTTACCGTTGACTGCGGCGGTAGATTTGAGGGAGAAGGTATCCTTCACATATACATCTCCCTCTATTTTTCCCCAGAAATCCACATTCTCGCATGCGAGAGTGCCGGTAAGCGAGGCTTCTTCCCCGACCACCACACGGCCCTTTGAATAAACTTTGCCCTGCACATTACCGTCCACGCGGATATCGGCTACAGATGAGATCTCTCCCTTGATGGCGGTGCCGGAGGAAATGTGGCTCACATTGTTGGCATCCACCTGGGTTGTAGGTTTGCTGATGTAGTTCATATCGTTCTTGTTTTATATTATTCGATTAAAGGCCCCGGCCGTGGCAGTTCTTGTACTTCTTTCCGCTGCCGCAGGGGCATGGATCGTTGCGGCCTATCTTCTTGTCCACGCGCACAGGCGTGTTGGCCCTCTGCTCACCGTTCGTGGTGAGATCCTGGCGGCCCGCCTGAAGGGTAGACATATCCTGCCTCGGGCGCATTGCAGGGCGGTTTCCCGCTTCGGAAGCATCCCGCAGGGGCACGAAGGCGCGCAGCAGGAAGCTCAGCACATCCTGGTTCAGGGATTCCAGCATCTGGGCAAAGAGGTTGTAGCTCTCGAGTTTATACACTACGATAGGATCCTTCTGCTCGTATGATGCGTTCTGGACGCTCTGCTTGAGGTCGTCCATGTCGCGCAGGTGCTGCTTCCAATGCTCGTCTATCTGGTAGAGGATGATGTTCTTGCTCAGGGTCTTACCCACCTCACGGCCTTCGCTGTTGTAGGCCTTCTCGAGGTTGACGGACACGGTCATGGTCTTGCGGCCGTCCGAGATGGGGATAGCGATGTTCTGATACATCGAGCCCTGTTTCTCGTACACGTTCTTGATAATAGGGGAAAGCTTCTCCACCAGCACGTCCATACGGCGGGAGTACACCTCCTGCATGTGCTTGATGAGGGCGCTCACCAGTTCATCCTGCTTGGCCTTGGAGTAGAACTCGGCATCGAAGCCGGCATCGATGGAGAGCTTTGCCATGAGGGTCTCCTGGAATGAGTCGTAATCCATGCCCTGGCACTGCTCGATGATGAGCGAGGCGGTGTCTATCATCATGTTGCTGAGGTCGATTTCCACCTTCTCGCCGCTGATTGCATTGCGGCGGCGGGAGTAGATGGCCTCGCGCTGGTAGTTCATAACATCATCGTATTCGAGCAGGCGCTTGCGGATGCCGAAGTTGTTCTCCTC
>DGUE01000002.1 GCA_002393895.1 Bacteroidales bacterium UBA4318 | reverse complement strand
AAGGGTGCTCGATTTTGAGCACCCTTTTCTTGTATCGGTGCCTTACGTATGGCCCGGCTTTGTCGTTTTTTTATGTTTGCGTATATGGAAACTTAAAAAATCGTACTTTATGATATGTTTCAGGGGGTATTTTTACGTTTGCTTTGCATATTATTGCTGTTCCAAAATATTTGAGTTATGGAACAACGATATGCAAATTTACTTTTCGACGACGCATTCAAAGTGGTCGTCTGCGCGCCAGGAAATGAGCGCCTTTTAATCAAACTGATCGAAACCCTTATCCCTGAAAGGACTATTAAGCATCTGAAATTAATGGATAAGGAGAATCACGGCTTGTCTGTTTCGGATAAAATCAGTACATTTGACCTGTATTGCACAAGCGAGGATGGTGAGCAGTTTATTGTTGAGATGCAGAATTCTCCACAAAAGCATTATGCGGACAGGATGCTCTGCTACGCCACCTTCCCTATCCGCAATCAACTTGCAGAAAAGCTAAGCTTGAGAGAAGAAAGGATTAAGCGGGGAAAGAGTGTCGACAAAATGGATTATGGTTTGTTGCCGGTTTATGTGGTAAGCATCCTGAATTTTAGCATCGCGCACACAAGCGATGATATAATGGAGGAAAACCTGATCAGTCGTTATGATATACGCAGCGGAAGAAACGGTGAGCTTATGACAGACTCTCTTCATTTTGTTTTCCTTGAACTTGGCAGGCTTAAGGTAAAAAAGGGGGATACGCTCAAGTGCAAAACACTATTGGAAAAACTCGCTTATTCTTTGAAGTACATGCACGAGATGGAGGAGCGCCCCCGATCATTTAAGGAGGATGTTTTGAGGATGTTATTCGACGCTTCGGAATTTGCGAACATGGACCCTTGGCAACAATACGAATACGATAATGTTATGAGAACAGAATTGGATATCATAGCCGAAAAGGCTTATGCCAGGGAAGAAGGTTACAACGAAGGGAAAGAACTGGGCTTGTCTGAAGGGCGTGCTGAAGGACGCGAAAAAGGACTAGCAGAAGGACGAGCAGAAGGACGAGCAGAAGGGCAGGCCGAGGGCGCCCTCAAGGCCGCACATGATATTGCGGACAAAATGCTGGCTGAAGGGATTCCGATAGAAACCGTTCAGAAAGTAACCGGCTTATCCTTGTAAACCTTTACCCTATCAACTCCACCCCAATCCCCGGCCGGTCGGGGAGGATGAGGCGGCCGTCGCGGACGAGGACCCCGCGGAAGCGGTCGTTGGAGATCAGGAGGTTGCCGTCGAGGTCGGCGAAGTCGGCAAGGGGCGAGAGCTGGGCGGCGGCGCTCACGGCGCAGGAGGTCTCGGTCATACACCCGACCATAACCTTCATCCCTTCTGCACGGGCCCAGGAGGCCATACGGTAGGCCTCGCGCATACCAGTGCATTTCATCAGTTTGATATTGATTCCGTTGTAGGCGCCGCGGATGGGTGGCAGGTCGGCCAGGCGCTGGATGGCCTCGTCGGCGTAGACCGGCAGGGGCGAGCGCTCGGTGATCCAGGCGTTGTCGTCCAGGCGCGAGGCGGGCATGGGCTGCTCCACCATCAGCACGCCCTGCTCTTTGAGCCAGAAAATCTCGTCGAGTGCGGCCTCCCGGTCCTTCCAGCCCTGGTTGGCATCTACCACCAGCGGAAGGTCGGTAACGCTGCGGATGGTGCGTATTATTTCTTTGTCGCCGGGGAGCCCCACCTTGACCTTGAGAACGTTGTAGAGGCCCGCACATTCGAGGGTTTTCTCCCTCACCACCTCGGGAGTGTCGATGCCGATGGTGAAACTGGTGGATGGCGCCTTGCCGGGGTCCAGCCCCCAGATGCGGTACCACGGCTGGCCGAGGAGCTTACCCACGAGGTCGTGAAGGGCGATGTCTACCGCCGCCTTGGCCGCGCTGTCGCCGGGCGAGAGGGAATCTACGTACGCGAGGATGTCCTCCAGCCGGAAGGGGTCGGCGAACTGCCCCAGGTCCACCTTCTGCAGGAAGGCGCATACGCTCTCCACGCTCTGCCCGAGATAGGGCGGCATGGAAGCCTCGCCGTAGCCCGTGAAGCCGTCGTAGTCTATCTCCACCTGCACCCCGGGGGTCGTCTTGCGCGAATAGGAGGATACGGTGAAGGTGTGTCGGAGCTGCAGTTCATAGGGGAAGAAGCGCAGCTGCATCCGGGCGCTGCCGCCCACCTTATAGGGTTTCACGGCAGGGCTGCCGCAGGATGTCAGGCCCCCGCCGGCCATCGCGAGGCCGACTGCTCCGAGGGCGGAAGTCTTGAGAAAATCGCGTCTTTTCATTTTCGTCGGTCTATCCATTTCCAAAGGAACCACATCGCCGCGCCCCAGGTGAAAAACAGGGCGTAGTAGATCCATTTGGGGGTTGAGGATGTGTAGGATGCCTTTTCAGTAAGGTCCTGGATGGCGGGGTCGTCGGCATAGAAATAGGCCCCTGCGCCGAAGTCGTAATCCGGGCTGAGGCCTAGACGGTGCCACATTATATAAACAGCAAGAGATAAGACAATGACCGCCAGGACGACGGTCATTATCTTGTATATGCGTTTGGATTCCTTCACTTCGTTCGGAATAACAAGAAAAGCGGAATAACTGTTACTTGTACAAATCCAGGACGGGCACGTCGAACACCACGCCGCTCAGCAGGAACCACACTGCGAAGAGGGTGAGGGCGATGTTGAACAGCTGGCCGATAACATAGAGCCAGAGGATCTTTCCGCCCTGCATCTGCTTGATAAGGCTCTTGAAGTTGGTGTCCAGGCCGATGCTGGTGAATGCGAGCACGAACGCCCAGTTCTTGTACTGGTCCAGCACTCCGTTGATGGCCTTGACCTCGCCGCCGCCTACGAGGGGCAGGAAGATGAAGGATGCTACCAGGCTGGCCACGAAGAAGCCGATGATGAACTTGGGGAAGCGGGTCCAGATCTCGCCTGCGCCGACTTTGCTGTCGCCGGTCTTATCTACCTTTAGGGCGAAAAAGAGGGCCACGAAGAAGGCGATGAAGCCGATAAGGATGTTCTGGATGCTCTTCACGAGGACCGCCGCCTGCTCGGCTTCGGGGCCGAGGGCATTGCCTGCCAGCACTACCGCACCGGTGCTGTCCACTGTTCCGCCGATGAGCGATCCGCCCATCAGCTGGTTCATTCCGGCCCAGCGGATAATCATCGGCTCGAACACCATCATGAGGATGGTGAAGATGATGGAGATGGAGATTGCGAGCGAGAGGTCGTCCTTCTTGGCCTTTGCTGCAGCTCCGGTGGCGATGGCCGCGCTGGTGCCGCAGACGGAAGTTGCCGCCGCGAGGGTGATCACCAGGGGCTTGTTGTCGATCTTGAGGACCTTGGTTCCCAGCCACCACATGAATATGATGACGATAGGGGTGACTATCCAGGCGATGCCGAGGCCATAGAGGCCGAACTTGGCGATGTTGCTGAACAGCACGCTGAAGCCCATGATCACGAGGCCGGTCTTGATATAGAACTCGGTGCGGATGGCGGGTTTCAGCCATTCGGGCGTGCCGACGGTGTTGGAGATGAGGAGGCCCACCAGGAGTGCCCAGAAGGCCCATTCAAGATAGCGGTTGAGGGTGAACTCGGCGCTGATGAGGCGCACGATCACTGCCAGCACGAAGAGCACTACAAATGCGGGGATATACTTCTTGAGCTTTTCTCCCTGAAGCTTGACGCCAGCGCCAAAGAGGACGGCCAGCACGCAGAATGTGCGGAGGAGCTTCCACCAGAATGCACCGTTAATCTGCGATGCCAGAGCCTTGTGGGGTTCTATGTTCTCCCAGAGATGCCAGGTGCTGAATTTGAGCGCGGAGAAGTCGAATGCCTTTGTGAGCACGGCCACCGCGCCGATCGCGATGATGATGAATCCCAGCCAGCAGGC
>DGUE01000010.1 GCA_002393895.1 Bacteroidales bacterium UBA4318 | reverse complement strand
GTTCCAGCGCAAGGTTGCCCAGGCCGTCAAGCGCGCCCGCAGCCTCGCTCTGCTTCCTTATGTTACTGACCTCCTTAAATAATCCTGCCCTATGAAAATCATTCTCAAGAAAGAAGTCGTAGGTCTCGGAGAGGCCGGAGAACTCGTGGAAGTGAAGAGCGGATACGCTCTCAACTATCTGATCCCTCAGGGATTCGCAGTGCTCGGAACCAAGTCTGCCATCAAGCAGTACGAGGAGACCCAGCGCCAGCGCGCCCACAAGGAAGCCAAACTTGTCGCAGATGCAGAGGCCAAGGCCGCCAAGATCTCAGCCACCCCTGTTAAGATCACCGTCAAGGTTGCCGAGAGCGGTAAGCTCTACGGAGCAGTTACCGCCGCCATGGTGGCTGAGGCCATCACTGCAGCCGGTGTAGAGGTCGACAAGAAGGATGTCACCGTTCCTGAAATCAAGGAAGTCGGCACATTCGAAGGCAAAGTCAAGGTTTACAAGAAGGTTGCTGCAGACATCAACGTCGAAGTTGTTGCCGAAAGCGCAGAGTAAACAACTGACAAAATACAGTAAAGCCCCTGCTCGCTGAAAAAATGCTCGACAGGGGCTTTACTGTATTTTGTAGTTACTTCTTTTTATTATCAGTTATTTCTTGTTCTTGTACAGGAAGCGCCTGATCTTCTGGGTGGCATTCTTCTCGAAGGGTTCCTTCATCGCATCCACCTCACTCACCTGGGAATTCTTTCCAAGCAACTTGTTGATGCGCTCCATGAGTGCCTTCTGGCGGGATTTCAGCTCTTCATAGAACCTCTCTTCACCCTCCAGGTTCCAGTCCAGAACATTGTCTTCGAACTTCACGAGGGCGACTAGCTTTCCGTCGCGCTCCACGACCAGGCTCTCGCTGACTCCTTCCTCGTTATTGATCACAAGTTCGATCTCTTCGGGGTAGATGTTCTCGCCGGAGGGCCCCAGGATGGTGTTGTTGAGGCGGCCCTTGATGTAGTAGTTGCCGTATTTGTCGGTGGTGGCCACATCATTGGTGTGGAACCAGCCATGGTCGTCTATAACCTGCAGGGTGCGCTCGGGATCCTTGTAATATCCCAACATCACGTTATCTCCGCGGCACACGATTTCACCTTCTCCGGTCTCGGGATTCACGTTGTCCAGCTTGACTTCTACTTTATACGAAGGAATGCCGATGGAGCCCACTGCGGTACGGCCAACCATTGCATTGCACACCAGGGGTGCGCATTCAGTGAGGCCATAGCCTATGGCATAGGGGAAATGGCACTTCTTGAGGAAAGCCTCCACGGTGGGATCGAGCTTGCTGCCTCCGACTCCGAAGAAGTGCAGTTTTCCTCCGAAGCTCTTGTAGAGCCTGCCTCCGACCAGCCGGTAGAACAGCCAGGGGAGGGATTTCTGCATCCAGCGTAGCGTGCGGCTTTTCTGCACGGTGGGAAGTATGCTCTTGCGGTAGACTTTCTCTATAATCAGGGGCACTGCGCACATGACCGTGGGCCGCACCTTTTTCATTGCAGGCATCAGCACGCTGGGAGATGCGGGCTTGCTGAGATAGTATACGCATGCGCCTGCATAAATAGGGTAGAGGCAGCCGATGACCATCTCGTAAGCATGGGCCATGGGCAGGATGGACATGAAACGGTCTTTCTTGTCGCAGCGCTCAGCCTTGTGGGATGCCATGATGTTCTGGCAGAGATTCCGGTGGCTGAGCATGACCCCCTTGGCTTTGCCGGTGGTGCCGGAAGTATAGATTATGGTGGCCAGCTCATCGGCGGAAGGGGTTCGCACCCATCCGTCGCACTGGAAGGCCTCCTTGTCTTTCTTGATGATCTCGAAGCTCTCGATGTCGATAACCAGGGTCATCTTGTCTATGATATCCTGGCTGAGCTTGGGGAGCAGCCTCTGGGACACATACACTACCTTTGTTTCAGAGTGGGTGAGTATGTTGGTGATTTCGTTCTCGGAGCTGTCCGGCAGGATGGGGATGGCCACGCGCCCGAATGCGGTGGCTGTGAAGAATGCGACAGTCCAGTTGGGCATGTTCTGGGAGAGGATGGCCACTTTGTCGCCTGCGCTGATGCCGAAGCGCGACAGCCTCTGGGATTCGCGGTCGCAGACATCGCGGAAACGGGAATAAGTATAGCGGTCGCCGCCTTCCACATACTGGCTCAGGGTGCGCTTCGAGTAATGCTCGGTGGAATTCTCGAACAGTTCGCGAAGTGTCTGGGGATAATGGTCCCGGTAGGCCCTGAAGAGCCTTTTCGGATTCAGGCGAACGAAGGTGTTGCGTATCCTGTAAGGGTGTTTGTGCTTTTTCATAGTTCTTGGCCGGTGGTGTATTTTTCTTTATGCTTTCCTGTGAGATGCAGGCTTTCGTAATGCTTCTGCACCATTTCGAGGTCCGCGGCGGTGTCGCCGCTCAAGGTGAGTTTCTCGCCGCAGCCGATGCGCCTGGTGCCCCAGTCGAAGAATCCGGCATAGACGGGAACTCCGGTGGCATATGCAATCCTGAGGGCGCCTGTTTTCCATCGTTTCACCGGCTTGCGTGTGCCTTCGGGGGCTATGGCTAGCTTGAACACTTCATCCTTGTCCATGTGTTCGATGAGGCTGCGTACCAGGTTGCCGGCGTTGCTGCGGTCCACCGGGATGCATCCGCAGGCGCGAAGTATAGGCCCCAGGGGCCAGAAGAAAAGTTCTTTTTTTATCATCACGTGGGCCACCTCGCCGAAGGAAGTGTAGAAGAGGTAAGAAACCACAAAATCCCAGAAGGATGTGTGTGGTGCCCCCAGTACAATAACCTTCTTTTCGGGCATGGGGCCGCCCACGGCAGTCCATCCCATACGGCGAAGGAGCCATCCGCAGAAGCGGGCCCATCCTTTGCTGTATGAGGTTTTGTTCTTCATTATGAGATGTCTACGTCTTCGAGTTCCTTCTCGCTCTTCAGATTCTGGCGGAGCCAGTTCTGGCGCTCTATGGTATTGTCGCCCATGTAGAACTCCATGATTTCTGCGATGGATTCCTCATCGGCCAGGCGCACAGGGTCGAGGTGCATGTCTTCGCCGATGAAATCCGCGAATTCGTCGGAAGAAATCTCTCCGAGGCCCTTGAAGCGGGTGATCTCCACTTTGGTCTTGAGCTCCGCTATGGCCTGCTCTTTCTCTTCGATCGAGTAGCAGTAGCGGTTGGCCGTCTTGTTGCGGACTCGGAAGAGGGGAGTCTGAAGGATGTGCACATGCCCGCGGCGGATGAGGTCCGGGTAGTACTTCATGAAGAAGGTGCACACCAGCATGCGTATGTGCATGCCGTCGTTATCGGCATCGGTTGCCACTATGATATTGTTATAGCGGAGATTCTCAAGGTCGTCCTCCACGCCGAGGGCGGAGATCAGGAGGTTGAGTTCCTCGTTCTCGGCCACCTTCTTGCGGCTTTCCTTGAAGGAGTTGATGGGCTTTCCGCGAAGGCTGAACACCGCCTGGTAGTTTGCATTGCGGGCCTTGGTGATGGTTCCGCTTGCGGAGTCTCCCTCGGTGATGAAGATGCTGCTGCGCTCTATGTCTTCCTGGGTCTTTTCGGTGACCTTGTCGTTGTAGTGGAAGCGGCAGTCGCGCAGTTTCTTGTTGTAGACGTTGGCTTTCTTGTTGCGCTCGCGGGTCTTTTTCTGGATGCCGGAAATCTCTTCGCGCTCGCGCTGCGAATCCTTAATCTTGTCTTCTATTACGGGAACGATCTCCTTGTGGATGCGGAGGTAATTGTCCAACTCGGTGGCCACGAAGGAGTTCACGTAGCTGCGGATGGTGGGGCCGGTGTCTAGCTTGAGCACGCCGTGCTCGTCGTGGGTCTGCTTCTCCCACATGTAGTTGGACCCGAGTTTGGTCTTGGTCTGGCCTTCGAAGTTCGGCTCCTGGATCTGTATGGAAATGGCTCCCACGACTCCCTGACGGCAGTCTTCCGGGGCATAATTCTTCTTGAAGAAGTCCTTCAGGGTCTTGGCTATGGCCTCGCGGTATGCCGCGAGATGGGTGCCTCCGTCGCGGGTGTTCTGCCCGTTCACGAAGGAAGAGATGTTCTCGCCGTAATCCCGCCCGTGGCTGAGCACTATCTCGATATCCTCTCCTTCCAGGTGGATGGGAGGGTAGAGGGGCTCCTCGGAAAGATTCTCGTTCACAAGGTCCAGCAGGCCGTTTTCGCTCTTGTACGGTGTGCCGTTGAGCACGAGGGTGAGCCCCTTCTTGAGGTAGGAGTAGTTCTTCACCATCGTCTCCACGTAATCCAGGTTGTATGCGAACTTGCCGAACATCATGGGGTCCGGGAAGAAAGTCACCAGCGTGCCGTTCTTTTCCTTGGGAGATTCGGCCTTGCCGCTGTCCTTGAGTTCACCGCGTTCGAAACGGGCCCAGGAGGACTCGCCATCGCGGTATGAGCATACGTAGAATGACTCCGAGAGGGCGTTCACCGCCTTGGTGCCCACGCCGTTGAGGCCCACGCTTTTCTTGAAGACCTTGTCGTCGAACTTGCCGCCCGTGTTTAGGATGCTCACGGCCTTCACCACGGAATCCAGCGGGATGCCGCGGCCGAAGTCGCGCACGGTAACGCGGTTGTCTTCGGAAATGTCTACCTGTATCTGTTTTCCGAAGCCCATCGCATACTCGTCCACCGAGTTGTCGATGATTTCCTTCAGGAGCACATATATGCCGTCCCCGGGGTTATTGCCGTTGCCGAGGCGCCCGATATACATGCCAGGGCGCATCCGGACGTGCTGAACGCCTTCCAGGGTGCGTATGTTGTCGTCTGTGTAGTTTGTCGTGTTCGCAGTCATAACCTACAAAGATAGCAAGAAAAACCCTATTTCACAACGCCCCGGAGGTGCAAAATCACAGGTTTTCTGATATCCGAAAGATACACGGTCACAGTCTTGTCGAAGGGGAAGGGGCCGTCCTCGTTTGCATAGGTGACCTCGATGGTGCCTTTCTGCCCTTTTTCAAGGCTGGAGCGGGTCCATTTTACGTTCGTGCATCCGCAGGAAGTGATTGCGGAAAGTATCGTGAGGGGCTCGTCTCCGGTATTGGTGACGGTAAACACGCAGTGCTGCGCGCCGTCGGATTGGGAGATGGTGCCGAAGTCGTGCACGGTGCGGTCGAACTCCGCCCGTCCGCCTATCAGGACGCTCAAAAGAATCAATAAAATTTTCATATTGCAAATGTAATACAAAAACCTTACCTTTGCGACCGAGATACAAAACTAAAACAAAAGATATGGCTTACAAAATTTCACCTGACAGCTGCGTTGCATGCGGCACCTGCATGGGCGAATGCCCTACCGGAGCAATTAAAGAAGGAGACGTTTACTCCATCGATCCCGACGTTTGCATCAGCTGCGGCACCTGCGCCGGAGCATGCCCCATGGGAGCAATTTCCGAGGAGTAATTCCTTTTTTTGCAGTGCAATTTTACGGGTTCCGCTATGCGGAGCCCGTTTTTTTTGTTTTTTTTCTTATATTTGGAGAACTATAACGATAATAACCAATCGCTTATGAGGAATAAACCTATTCTGATTATGCTTGCAAGTGGGCTTATGTTTACTCTGCAAGTGCTTTCTGCATATGCCCAGAACCGCACCTTGACGGTGCAGGGCGCCGTCTTCGATTCCAAAGGAGAGACGCTTATCGGGGCAATGGTCTATGTGCAGGGCAGTTCCCGAGGTGCCATGACAGACGCTTCCGGGCGCTACACTCTTTCCGGAGTACAGCCAAATGCCACCCTTGTGGCCAGTCTAATGGGCTACGAGGAACAGTCTACCAAGGTTGATGGCCGTACCAACATCGACTTCGTCCTGAAGGATGATGCCATGCTCCTTGAGGAGGCTGTCGCCATCGGATACGGCAGCCAGCGCAAACTCACATTGACGGGGTCCGTAACCACCACGTCCGGCGATGCTCTTGTAAAGAATTCATCTGTAAACCTTTCACAGGGGCTTGCGGGGCGTCTTTCCGGTGTGATTGTGAATAACCGTTCCGGTGAGCCCGGGCGCGACGATGCCGTGATGTATATCCGTGGCCGCAGCACTCTGGGGACCAATACGCCCCTTGTGATAATCGATGGGGTTCCCGGACGCAGCGATGAATTTTCCCGTCTCACCGGAGAGGAAATAGAAAGTGTTACCGTGCTGAAGGATGCCTCCGCAGCCATTTACGGCGCCCGTTCTGCAAACGGTGTCATCCTTGTAACTACGAAGCGCGGCAAATACAACGAAGCCCCCAATGTCACTTTCTCCTACGATATTGCTGCACAGCAGCCTACGCGTCTGGTGGAGATGGCGGATGCGGTGCTCTATACGAATGCTTACAATGCAGAACTAGCCATCACGGGTGGAGCCAGGATGTATAATGACACACAGCTGGAGCATTACCGCCTCGGAGATGACCCCGTCCTGTATCCTAACACAAACTGGCTCAAGGAAATAATCAAACCTCTCTCTGCCCAGCATAAGTATGGCGTGACCATCAATGGCGGCGGCGACCGGGTTGCATATTTTGTCCAGCTGAACGGGCAGTATCAGGATGGTATTTATGTGAAATCGGCCACGAACTACAATCAGCTGAATCTCCGTTCGAACATCGATATCAAAGTGACGAAGAGTCTCTCGCTTGGTGTTGATATCCAGGCACGCCAGCAGCATAAGAATTATTCCGCGTTTGCTTCCGACGAAACTGGTATCTTTTACAATGCCGTGCGTATGAAGCCAACCGGAGCCACCTACTATCCCAACGGGCTTCTCCGTGGCGGCCTTAACCCTGCCGTGCTGGTGCAGGACCTGACGGGTTACAACAGAAGCATCATCAATTCCGTCAATACCACCCTTTCGGCAAAATGGGACCTCAGTGCTACGGTAAAAGGCCTTTCCTTAAACGGCAAGGTTGCCTACGACCTGAGGTCGAATTTCCGCAAGCAGTGGCACCAGCAGTGGAAGTATTACAGGTTTAACGAGGTTACCGAAGAGTATGAGGAGAAGCTCAATGACTATTGGACTACGCCTACTCTGAACGAGTATCAGAACCACTATACGACCACGACTTACAACGCAAATATCAATTACGATAACACCTTTGGAGACCACCACCATGTGACAGCCCTTGCCGGTTTCGAGCAAAGCGCTTACCGCAGGGATTACTTCATGGCCGGAAGGAACCGCTACAACTCCGACATCCTGGATGAACTTTTTGCCGGCGATGCCGACAAGACTTACTTCTCGGCAACCGGACAGGCTTGGGAAACCGCCCGTCGTTCGTTCTTCGGGCGTGTCGGCTACGACTACGACAGCAAGTATCTTTTCCAGGCCATCATTCGTTATGATGGTTCAGAAAACTTCCCTTCAGACAGGCGCTGGGGTCTCTTCCCGGGTGTTTCAGTCGGCTGGAGGCTCTCCGAAGAATCCTTCATAAAAGACAGCCTGCCCTGGCTCACCAACCTCAAGCTCCGTGCTTCCTTCGGCGAACAGGGTAATGATCAGATTTCAGCATTCCAGTTCCTCACCACCTATCAGTACGAGTCCGGAAGCTCCTATAAGCTGATGCTAGACGGAAAGGAAGTGAGTATGATAATTCCCGGAACCATCCCCAACCCTGATGTTACCTGGGAAGTTGCCCGAACCTGGAATGTCGGTTTGGACGGAAGTGTGAAGAATGGACTGCTGACCTGGGAACTTGAGTGGTTCCGCACCAGGCGCAGCAACATCCTCACAGCCAGGAATGCTTCCATTCCCTTCTACACCGGTATGACGAGCAAATTGCCCGACGAGAATATAGGAATAGTGCGTAATACCGGTATAGAACTGCAGCTCGGCCATGAAAACAAGATTGGGGACCTGACTTATCACGTTACCGGCAATTTCCTTTATGCCAGGAACAGAATTGAGTTCATGGATGAAGCCCCTTGGCCTGAGGGACACGACTACATGAAGCTTGAAGGCCTCCCCATGGGCTCCGGGCTTTATTATCATGTGCTTGGAGTATTCAAGACCAAGGAGGAATTGGACAGCTATCCGCATAAGACGGGTGCCACCCTTGGAGATCTGAAATATGAAGATATGGACGGTGACGGCGAGATTACCACCCTCGACCGCTACCGCAGCCCCTTCTCCTCCATTCCCCAGATTGTCTACGGTATCAACTTCGATGCACGCTGGCGCAACTTTGATTTCTCGATGTTGCTTCAGGGGCAGGGGAGAGTCCGTTTCTACTACGCTCCTCTGATGGATCCGGTTTCCTATAATGTGGAAAAAGAAGCTGCCGAGAAGGCCTGGACTCTGGACAATCCTGATTCCGACTGGCCGCGCCTTGGCTCTACCAACAGCCTCGGTTCCACCAACCGGTCGGACTTCTACATCAAGAATGCTGCTTTCCTGCGCCTGAAGAACTTAGAACTGGGATATACCTTGCCCAAGAAATGGTTCGGCCCAAGGACAGGAATCAAGAATGTGCGTTTCTATATCGGAGGATACAACCTCCTGACCTTCTCAGCTCTGAAGAGCGTGGACCCCGAAAACAACGACGAAGGGTACCAGACATATCCTCAGATGAAGATTTACAATGCCGGTGTCAAGGTCATGTTCTAAATAGAGAAAGAGTATGAAAAAGAAGATATACAGTGTTTTGTTTCTGACAGTCGCGGCCGTATTGATGTGCGCCTGCGATGATAAATTCCTGGACAAGACTCCCCTCGACAAGCTTACCGAAGATGCTGTTTTCAACAGTGTCGGCCTTGCCGAGAACCATGTGAATTCCATGTATTCCGTGCTTCCGGATTTCCTCCAGGAGGGTAATATCGGGGCCATATCGGATGAAGGCTATTTCCGCTATGGCGGCACCTCTACCCGTTATATCGCAGCGGGCACCATGGATCCGGACAATATCGTCTATATGCAGGAAGGAGGAGCGGCCCATAACAACCGCACCACAGTGCTGAACATCTGGAACCGTTCATATAAGTATCTGCGGGATATGAACTATTTCATCGACAGGGTTGAAGAGGGTAGCAAAATGGACGTGGCGGACAGAAACCGTCTTCTAGGCGAAGTTTATTTCCTGCGCGCTTGGACCTACACCAACATGATCGAACGTTATGCAGGAGTGCCGCTCATTAAGCATACCTACAAGATGAGCGATGAGTTCGGCGTAAAGAGAAACGACTTCGATTACTGCGTGGATGAAATCCTGAAGGATCTCGACAAGGCGGATTCCCTTCTCGGCCCTACCAATGGACAGGGACGTGCCAACAGGGTGGTTTCCAAGGCGTTGCGCTCCAGGCTTACCCTGATTGCAGCATCGCCTCTTTTCAACGATCCCGACAATCCTTCAGGAGGTATTTTCCGCGGCGCATACAGCAAAGACAAATGGACCCGCGCTTTCAATGCTGCCAAAGAAGCAATCGAGATTGCGGAAAGCCAGGGATACAGGCTTGCAGATACCTACGATGAAATCTGGAAGGACGTCAACTGCCCGGAGAATATCTGGTGCAAGTTCTTCACTCCTCTCGGATATACCGTACACAAGGGACAGCTCCTCTATCCGCCGGAGCATTACAGCGGCTGGAGTTCCCTGGAGCCTACGCAGGCTATGGTGAGCGACTATGAGATGCTCAGCGGCAAGAAATGGTTCGAGGAAGGCTCCGGCTATGATCCAAAGCATCCTTATGCCAACCGCGATCCCCGTTTCTACAAGACGGTTGCGGCTCCCTTCTATCCGTTCAGCTATACCAAGACGGATGGCAGTTTCAATACCGTCAACCTCGAGTGCTACCTGCTCTACGAAAAGAAGACGATCGACGACTTCGTGAAGTCCGGCTCTGTTACCAAGATGCCCGACTACACCAAGAAGCCCCTGGACCTCGGAGAGTACCCCAGCACAATGTTCTACAAGCTTCATAAGTGGCATGATCCCAATGTCCAGATTTCCGAAAAAGAGACCGGTTCCGTACTTTATCCCTGGATACGCCTCGCCGAGCTGTACCTGAACTATGCCGAGGCAGCATATATGGTCGGCGGCAAGGAAGACATAGCCCGCGAATACATCAATAAGATTCGTCAGCGCAAGGACGTGATGATGCCTCCCATCAACGATACCGGGACCAATCTATGGGACCGTATAGTGAACGAGCGCAGGATAGAACTTGCGTTCGAGGCTTTCCGCTATTTTGATGTGCGTCGTTGGAAGGTGGCGGATTTCTACGAGAATGTAGACCTGTATGGGGGATTCGTGATGTTACTGCAGAGCGGAGCAAAGAACGATACCGTTTATCGTATGCCTCGCATCTACGATGCCGCCCACCCGAACAACAATATGGTTTTCTATAATGAGGGCCAGACCTACGACTACACGTGGTTGGGCAAGACCTACAAGATAGACTACGGCGATTGCGCCAAGGGTGTGATGCCTGCCAAGAAGTACTTCCCGGAAGACGGGCGTAATTACCTCATGCCTATACCTCGTCCCGAGATTACGAAGAGTGAAGGTTCGATTGAACAAAATCCTTTCTATAAATAATGAAACTCTTAAGAATCATAGGCGTTGCTGCCATTGCCTTGTTGCTGGTCTCCGCTTGCGACAAGCACAAAGAGGGGAGTGCTGCCAAATATAAAGGGCTGGTAATCAATGAGATTTCCGGCCATGATGAAAGCGGGGGCGAGAGTTGGGTGGAGATCTCCAATGCATCCGACTCTCCTGTATCCCTGGAAGGAGTGGGCTTGTATCTTACAGACCGCTATTCCAAGGACAGGTGCGTATGGAGCGCCGAAACCGGAGAACTCGCGGCAGGCGGACGTCTGGTCGTATCTACGGCAGACGGCACACTTCCCATAGGCATCATGTCGGGACAGGAATTCACCCTCAGGCTGGGAACCTCGGACGACTCGGCCGATGAGTTTGTCCGCAGCAGGGATTTGGAAGCAGTCCAGTATCCCCGTGGAACATACCAGAGGATTCCGGACGGAACAGGGGAGTGGAGGAATATGACCTATCCCAGCAAGGGTAAAGTGAATGAGATCTTTGACTGGAAGGCCCCTCTGCCCAATGCTATATGGATGTGGAGTTCGCACATGGCACCCATGATGGCGGATGATGCTGCAATAATGAAAGAGTACTACAAACTGGGCTACAGGCATCTGTTGCTGAATTCTGCGGCATTTACGAACCGACCCCACGAAGCGATCCCCTTTCTGGAGAAAGCAGAGGAGATAGGCTTTACCGTTCATGGCTGGATCCAGGCATTCTATAAAGGGGGGACATGGAACAAGCCTATCGACAAGGAGACGAGGAGCATTAAGGAAGAGGTATACACCGATCTGCACAACCTTGGGCGTCTTTGCATCGAGGACTTTGGCGTGAAGGGCTTGCACCTGGATTATATCCGTTTCCCTGGAAAGGCATCGGAATACAATTTCACCAAGGAAGTGAATTCTGTGGCGGCCGTAAACCGTGCATGCCGGGAAACACGTGAACTGTGCGACAGCTATGATGAAGGTCTTGTGACTTCTGCGGCGCTCATGCCGGAAAAGAACAGTACGAACGTATATGCACAGGATCCTTCCCAGATGGGGAAGTGGATACATATCCTGATGCCCATGTGCTACCGTTACTCATATAATTACAGCGATACGGGCCTGGTAAACGTAATGAACTGGTTCTGCACAAATTCCGCAGATGCGGAAGTCTGGTCCGGATTGCAGACTTATGATAAGAGCGAGCAGTCTCTCTCCGAAGAGGCCCTCTTGACCGACATCATGGCGTACCGGCAATCCAATGCCACGGGAATAGTGCTTTTCCGATACGGCCTTGGCACCTTCCCGGACGTGAACGATATATGGAACGAATCTAATTAATTCTTTAACTATTAACCATTTAACACCAATTCTTTATGAAAAGGACACTAAAGTATTTGCTTGCGGCTCTCGCCGTTGCGTCTCTTTTCCTCGTAAGCTGCAAAAAGCATGAAGAGGAGGACCCTACGGATGAGACTGTCGTGGCGACGCTTGGCGCTTCCGACCTGGTCGACGCCGTAGCGGGCATGTATGCGGAGTGGGAAGAAAGTACCACTATCGCTGAATCGCTCAAGGTCGGTTCCAAGGAACTGACACTGCCTCAGTATCAGTATGCAATGTGCAAGCTGATAGTCAATCTCAAGGCCAATGACAAGTCTGAAATCAAAGTCCTTGATTACAAGCCCGCGGACCATCCTGAACGAGACAGTTACGACAAAGATGAAATAGCTGTCTTTAACGGCCCGTCCAATCCCAAGGGCAATGAAGACCTTGCCAGCGTTGCTCAGCGTATACTGGATGAGGCTGCCGCAAAGGTGCGTATCCCCAACGTTACTCTCTTTGACCGTAACGGTGAGAGCATTTCCTTCTCTACAAACCGTGCAACCGTAACCCTTGCTCGTGCAATCGCTGCCTACAAGGCTGACGGCAAGATGCCCGAAAAGGTTTCCACCGAGTATCTTTCTGCAGGTAGCACCCTGATGGGCTTCGCGAAAGAATTCGTCAAGATTCTGGATGTTTGGCAGGCTCATGTAGGCACAATCGAGGCCGACGGCGCCCATAGCGTGGACAGCAAAAAGCCTTGGGTTGATGTGCATTACATTCCTACCCACACCACCACATTCCCCAATTCCGCCGAAAACAGTGAGGATGAGACAACCATCACCGTGGCGGGCGAAACCTACGATATGGAACAGTGCTGGACCATTGCCGCACAGGGTATTGTGAACATGATCACCCTTGAAGGTATGGCTCTCGTGCCCACAGTCCAGAACGTCCATGAGCATACCCTCGGTGACGGTGTCGGACTCAATGCCCCCATTCCCACCGCTCCCGAAATGATTCCATGGCAGCATCCTTTTTATGAGTATGCCGGTCTGCTTAATCTCAGTGCGAAGAACCCCTGGAAGGTGGAATACTTTGCATATGTGCTGCCTTGGTGGTACAACAAGAGCACCCTTGGTAACGGCCGTGTGACCAACTTTGCATCAATCGGCAGCTTTGGCATCGAAGGGGTGTCCGGAGAACTCTCCGCAATGCGCATGCTCCTGATGATGGCCAGGTACTACAAGCATCTGCTCGACAACAACATCACCAAGAACGTCTACACGGCGACCAAAGACCTGATAATCGACCATGACCTTTATGGTGTCAAACTCGCAGACATCGACCTGCAGACCAGTTCTGAAATCAGCTTCGAGGCCGCTCCTGCAGGCGCGATAAAGGTTCAGTTCGCTGCAAATACTGCATGGACCGCTACAGCAAGCGAGGCATGGATCCATCTTGATCCTGCACAGGGCGAAATCGAGAATCCCGCAACTGTAAACGTTACCGTCGATAACAACGCCGGTGAGGAACGTACCGGAACCATCACCATCAAGGGTTCCGCCGACGAGGTTGTCATTAACGTGACCCAGCTTGCCTATGTGGCGCCCAGCGGAGCGACGCTGAAGGACTTCGCCAAGCAGTTCGTGACCGTCCTCGATGTGTGGAAGGCCAATGTGGGTACCATCCAGCCGGATGGCCAGCACCAGGGCGACAAGCGTTTCTTCAACGTCCACTACATCCCGACCTGGTCCAACTACAGCGCCGAGGTTACCGACAACATGTCTCAGCCCGAGACAACCATTACCGTCGGAGAGGAAACCTACACTATGTACGAGGCCTGGGTTGTTGCAGCGAAGGGTATCGTGGAAATCCTGACCAAGGAAGGTATGGAATGTGTGCCCGACGAACAGGCTGTCCTCAAGCACACTCTCGGCCAGGGCAAGGGACTGGATATTCCTGTTCCTGCCAAGAATACCACTTGGAACAAGTGGGCATATCCCTGGTATGAGGATGGCGATCTGAATCTTTCCGAAGAAAAGCCCTATACCGTTGAGATGATGGCCCAGATGATGCCTTGGTGGCTGAAGCGTGCCCAGACCCTCGACTCCGGAAAGGGCCGTATCAATAACTTCCAGCAGCTTGGCGACTACAAGTTTGTTGGCGGCCAGTCCGGTATGATGAGCGCAATGCGTATGTTCCTCATCATGGCCCGTTTCTACAAGCACCTGCTCGACAATAACATCGAAAGCAATGTTTATGAGGCTGTGCAGGGCATGAAGATTGACTTCGACCTCTATGGAGAAGGCATCCCTGCGGAGAGTTCAGGTGACATGAAGGCTTTCGCGAAGGAATTCGTGAAGCTGCTTGATGTTTGGAAGGCCAATGTAGGAACCATCGAGTCGGATGGCAACCACAGCTTTGGCAAGAACAATGCATGGACGAATGTGCATTTCATTCCTGTCTATTCGGAATATGCTGATTCCGACAACAACAAGCAGGATGAGGCTACCATCACCGTGAACGGCAAAACCTACAAGCCTTTCGAAGCATGGGATATTGCCATTAAGGGCTTTGTGGAGATGTGTACAAGCGAAGGCACATCCGTATGGCCTACTGCCTTGAACACCCCTGTCCATACCCTCGCAAACGGCAAGCCACTCACGATGGCTATCCCCGAGCTTGAGGCGGACAAGTGGAACAAGTGCAAATATCCCTGGTATCAGAACGAGGGGGCGGCCAACTTCGATGCAGACCATCCGGTTAACATGGAAGTTCTCCGCCGTGTTCTGCCGTACTGGCTCAACCGTGCACGCCAGCTCGACAGCGGCAAGGGTCGTATCGGCAACTATCTCGATATGGGCTCCAGCGGCCTTGAGGGATACACGGGCCTCATCTGCCCCATGCAGAGCCTGCTCATCCTCTGCCGTTTCTATAAGTATTTGCTGGACAATAACATAACCGAAAACGTTTACGATGCGGTGAAGGACCAGACCTTCGATCCCGATCTCTGGGGGGTCTAACCTGACCGGTTTTCGCAGATGACTTCGAATGGATGACCAGTTATCTCGATAACATCATAGTGAAATAGTTTTGCTCTTTTTGACCGTGGGGGGCTTGACCGCCCCCTCGGTTCCCATAATCAATTACACTGACATGAAGAAATTTCTGTTCGCCATCCTTGCATGTGGCCTGGTATTCGGCATATTAGCATGCAATAAAGACAATACAAAAACTGGCGACAATCCCTCGGGCGAGCCCAAACCCTTCACCCTGGACAGTTGGAACGGGGACTTTGCTAAGGGCATCGCTGAAGCATACGAGGTTTTCGAATCTACCGGGGCCCTGCCAGTTATGATAAACGTTCAGGGGATAAAGTACCACAAGGGCAAATATACCCTGGCGGCATGCCTGCTACTCCAGAAAATCGAGGCCGAACCTGATACCTGGCAGGAAGAGGACATAGACCTTACATCCGCCGCTTTCAGTGATCTGGAATACAAATACAACACTTTCGATCCGGACATCATAGACATGCCCCACATCCGTTTCCTGGCGGATGCTATACTGGATTACAACCAGAAGAACAATGGCCTGCCCAACTATGTCGTTTTCCCTTCGGACGATCCTTCCAAGCCCGGGTATCTGCCGAAGATAACGATGGTGGTGACCAAGCACGACAATATGATGAACCTGCGTGCATATACCGTCGTTTTTGCTCGCCTGTTCAACTATTTCGTGAAAAACGAGGGCAAGTGGCCCGAGGATGGTGTGTCTTCCTGGCCGTCAAGCTATCTGGCTGCCACCCGCAACTGCCCTATAACTGATCCTGTTGTAATTGCGGCGAGAGATGCGGCCCTGAAGGGCTTGCCTGAGACTGCTACCGAGCGCCAGAAAGCCGAAGCTATTTACAAGTATGCCCGGGACGAATGGGAATGGGAAGATTATTCGAATACGAAGAAGGGGGCGGTAAAGACAATTAATGAGAAGGGCGGCAATTGCTGCGACCTTACCCATGCCACCCTCGCCATGTGCCGCTCTGCCGGCATACCTGCCCGCTACCTTCACGGTAAGTGTAACTATTCCACACCTTTAGGCCATGTGATTCCCGAGATCTATGTGGATGGGAAATGGTGGATTGCGGATCCCTCCAACAACAAGGCTGTATGGGGAACACCCACGTGGAACGGCATGGAAACCTTCCACGGCCGCTATTACGAATTGGAGTTCTAGTATGCCCAATTCCGTTTTTTTTCGTATATTTGGGCTTAGATTATATCTAACCCAAACAATATGAGAAGTAAAACTTTCAAGATGATTGTTGCAGCGGCCCTGCTGTTCTTAGGCGCGGCTACTGCAATCGCCCAGAACCGCACGCTCAAGGTGCAGGGTGTCGTCTCCGATGCCAAGGGAGAGACGCTCATCGGGGCAATGGTCTATGTGCAAGGCACTTCCAACGGTGCCATGACCGATGCCTCGGGCCGCTACACCATCTCCGGCGTGCAGCCTAATGCCACCCTGGTGGCCAGCCTCATGGGCTACGAAGAACAGACCACCAAGGTCGACGGCCGCACTGCTATCGACTTCGTGCTCAAAGAAGATGCGATGGTGCTGGAAGAGGCAGTCGCAATCGGATACGGCAGCCAGCGCAAGGTGACGCTGACCGGCTCCGTGACCACTACCTCCGGCGACGCCCTAGTAAAGAACTCTTCAGTGAATCTTTCCCAGGGTCTGGCAGGCCGTGTGTCCGGCGTTATCGTGAACAACCGTTCCGGTGAGCCCGGCCGCGACGATGCCGTCATGTACATCCGCGGGCGTTCCACCCTCGGCAACAACAGCCCTCTCATCATTATCGACGGCGTTCCCGGCCGTGGAGATGAGTTCTCCCGTCTCACGGGTGAGGAAATCGAGAGCGTGAACGTGCTGAAGGATGCCTCCGCAGCCATCTACGGTGCCCGTTCGGCTAACGGTGTCATTCTCGTTACCACCAAGCGCGGCCGCACCGACGGAAGGCCTACCGTGACCTTCACCTACGACCGTGGATGGCAGACTCCTACCCGCCTGCTGAAGATGGCGGACGCCGTGACCTTTGCAGAGGCATACAACCGTGCCCGTGCAATCACCGGTGCATCTGCAATCTACACCCAGGAGCAGATTCAGCACTACAAGGACGGAGACGACCTTATCATGTATCCTAACACGGACTGGTTCAAGGCCATCATCAAGGATTACTCCTCCCAGCACAAATACGGCGTGAGCCTCCAGGGCGGTGCCGGCAGGGTGAGTTACTTCCTGCAGTTCAACGGCCAGTATCAGGATGGTATCTACGTGAAGTCCGCAACCAACTACAACCAGTACAACGTCCGCTCCAACATCGACATCCAGGTTACCGACGACTTCAAGCTCGGCCTGGACCTCAATGTCCGTCAGCAGCATAAGAACTACTCGGCTTACCCTTCGGACAGCTACGGTATCTTCTACATCACCACCCGCCGTTATGCATCCAGCGCTCCTTATTATCCCAACGGATATCTGCGCAGCGGATCCAACCCGGCTGCTCTGGTGCAGGATCTGACAGGTTACGACAAAACTACCTACAATACCATCAGCACCACTTTCCGCGGCAACTACGATCTGCATGCCATCACCAAGGGCCTGTCCGTGAATGCCGTGTTTGCATACGACGTGCACAACAACTTCCATAAGAACTGGTCCAAGAACTGGCCCTGCTACTCCTACGACGAGATCACCGAGATCTATCAGGAAAGGGACTCCGGCGTATTCACGACTCCTACCCTCAACGAGAGCCAGAACAACTACCACACCGTCACCCTGAACGCCAATATCAACTACGACCGTGAGTTCGATGGAGGCCACCATGTGACCGCTCTCGCCGGTATCGAGCAGAGCAACTACCGCAGGGACTATTTCAGCGGCGCTATCGAAAAGTATGACTCCGATATCCTGGACGAGTTCTTTGCCGGCAACGCCGACAAGTCTTACTACAAGATCAACGGTTATGCTTCCGAAACCGCTAGGCGTTCGTTCTTCGGCCGTATCGGTTACGACTATAAGAGCAAATACCTCTTCCAGGCCCTCGTTCGCTGGGACGGTTCCGAGAACTTCCCGAAGGAGCATCGCTGGGGCGTATTCCCCGGAGCATCCGTGGGCTGGCGCCTTTCCGAGGAGCCTTTCATCAAGGACAACTATCCCTGGATAACCAACCTCAAGATCCGTGCGTCCTACGGTGAGCAGGGTAACGACCAGGTGTCCGCATTCCAGTATCTGTCCACCTACGAGTACACCACCAGCACATCCTACCGCGCCCTCTATGGCAGCAAGGAAGTTAACTACATCGTTCCCGACGGTGTTCCCAACCCGAACATCACCTGGGAGGTGGCGAGGACATGGAACCTCGGTCTGGACGGATCGCTCTGGAACGGCCTGCTCGGATGGGAATTCGAGGTCTTCAAGACCCGCCGTTCCAACATCCTCTGCACCCGTAACGCCTCCATTCCTTATTATACCGGTCTGACCACCAACCTCCCGGACGAGAACATCGGTATCGTTTCCAACAAGGGTTTCGAGATCCAGATCAACCACGAGAACAAGGTTGGGCAGCTCCGCTACCATGTGACCAGCAACTTCATGTTCGCAAAGAACACCATCGAGTATATGGATGAGACCCCTTACGATGAGGCTCACCAGTACATGAACCGCACCGGTCACCCCATGGGCGCTTCGCTGATCTATCAGGTTGAAGGCATCAACAGGAGTTTCGACGACATTGCCAACCACACCCAGATGGCTGGCGCCGGCCTCGGAGACTTCTACTTCAAGGATCTTGACGGCAACGGTGTCATCGACTCCCAGGACCGTCTCCGCTGCGACCTTACCGCAGTTCCCCAGATAGTCTTCGGTGTAAACGGAGACCTGCAGTGGAAGAACTGGGATCTCTCCCTGCTCCTCCAGGGCCAGGCCCGCGCACGCTACTACTATGCTCCTCTGACCGACCCGGTCTCCGGTAACATCGAGTACGATGCGGCAGTGAATGCATGGTACTGCACCATAGAGAAGGATGCCAATGGCAACAGTATTGTAGTTGAAGGCAATCCCGGAACCAACCATCCCCGTATCGCATCCAACATCGGTAACGGCGGTGTGTACCGTTCCTCCTACTATTATCGCAATGCTGCGTTCCTCCGTCTGAAGAACCTGGAAATCGGTTACTCCATCCCCGGCCGCGTGTTTGGCCATCAGGTGGGTATCAAGAATATCCGCGTCTACGGCGCAGGCTACAACCTCCTCACCTTCTCCGAGCTCAAGACTATCGACCCTGAGACCAGTGACGAAGGCTACCAGACCTATCCTCAGGTCAAGATCTTCAACGTCGGTGTCAAAGTAACCTTCTAATCGGAACCAGATATGAAAAAGATACTTTACATACTTGCATCTGTGGCGCTGCTTGCTGCCTGCAACAGCGATTTCCTGGACAAGAAACCCCTCGACAAACTCTCCGAAGAGGCCGTTTTCAATAGCGACGCTCTCGCGGAATCGTTCATGAACGCTATCTATACCGTTCTTCCCGACCCCTTCACCGAGGGTAACATCGGGTGCATTTCGGATGAAGGCTTCTTCCGTTACGGAGGAACCTCCACCCGTTACATCGCAGACGGCTCCATGACCCCTAGTACCATTATCCCTCAGGATGACGGCGGCCCGGCCCATAACACCCGTACCACCTACCTGAACATCTGGAACAGGGCATACGAGTACATCTACCGCCTCAATTATTTCCTCCGCTATGTGGAAGAGAAGGGCTCTGCCATGACTGATGCAGGCAGGACAAGGCTCACGGGTGAAGGATACTTCCTCCGCGCATGGGCCTACACCAACCTCATCGAGCGCTATGGCGGTGTCGTGCTTGTGGACAAACCTTTCGACGACCTTGGAGCCGACTTCGTTGAGGAGCGCGCCAACTTCGATGATTGTGTGGAATTCATCAAGAAGGACCTGGACAAGGCATATGAGCTTCTGCCCGACAAGTCTGCCACCGTTCTCGGCCGCGTGCACAAGGATTGCGTGCTCGCACTCCGCTGCCGCCTGACCCTCATAGTGGCATCTCCTCTGTTCAACGATCCCAATTTCCCCACTGGCGGAATTACCCGCGGAACATATTCCACTGATAAGTACACCGAGGCTTTCAAGGCTGCAAAGGCTATCTGCGACAGAGCCGATGAAGACGGCGCCTATGAACTCGACGACACCTACGATGGCTACTGGGAAGACATCAATTCTCCCGAAATCATCTGGGGTAAGTTCTTCGTACAGAGCAGTAACCAGCCTCACAAGGCCCAGCTGTTCTATGCTATGATGAACTTCGGCGGCGGCGGCTGGGAGAGTTTTAATCCCACCCAGGCCATGTGGCTGGACTACGAGATGAAGAACGGCAAGAAGATCTTCGAAGAAGGTTCAGGATATGATCCCAAGCACCCCTTCAAGGGCCGCGATCCCCGTTTCGACGCATGCGTGGTGTATCCTACCAAGATCTACAAGTGGACCGACAAGGACGGAGGTATGAACGAGACTCCTCTGGATCTCTACTGGGTTTACGAGAATGCCCAGCTCTCCGACTTCGACAAAGGCAAGCCCGAGCTCGTGACTTCCAAGAAGTCCAAAGACCTCATCGACCTCACCAATACCGGCGGCAGCGGCCTGCTGAAATGGTATCTGCCGGACAAGTACATCTCCGAATCCATGATAGGAAATGTGGTATGGCCCTGGTTCCGTCTCGGAGAGATGTACCTGAACGCTGCTGAAGCTGCATACTACTGCCACGACGAGGAGAACTGCCGCAAGTATCTGAACAAGGTGCGCGCACGCGTAGGCATGCCCGATGTCGAGGATACGGGCACCAACCTCTGGGACCGTGTGGTGAATGAGCGCCGTATCGAGCTCGCATACGAGGCATTCCGTTACTTCGACACCCGCCGTCTCAAGATTGCGACCATGTGGGAGAACGTGCCTTTCGCCGGCACCAGGACCCTGGTTATCACTAAGGACAAGACCTTCAATTCGGCCAGTTCCAAGAGCGATACCATCTACCGCTGCGTCCAGCCTGCACCCCTTGTGAACAAAGAGCGCAACTACTACTGGGCCAACACGGAAGAGAGGGATGGCTACATTGCCAAGAACAACGGCAACGACGTCTGCTTCATCGTCAACTACAAGTGGCTCGGAAAGACCTACACCGTAGACTATGGCGAGGCTATCCTCACAATTTCGCCTACTCAGAAGTGGTTCCCGGATTCCGGATACAGCATACGCCCCAAGTCCGGAGAGCTCACCTGCAGCAATACTCCCGGCGTGGAGGATCCGGCCAACTATCCTAACTACCTGATGCCTATTCCTCAGCCTGAAATCGACAAGACACAGAAGAGGATAATGCAGAATCCGGGTTATACCAAGTAAATGAAAAAGGTATTTATTTATATATTGCTCATCGTGTCAGCCCTTTCATGCTCGAAAGGGCTGACTATGAGCTATAGCTCCGCCGATATTTCCACGACGGAAGACGAGCATACCATGCTCGCGGGCTTCGCTGCCCGAAGCAAACTCCACGACGGCATACACCAGCATCTTTTCACCCATTGCCTTGTGCTGGGCGACGGCACACAGAAGGTGTGCATCATCAGCAACGACCTCATGGAAATCTCCCCGGCCCTGGCCGACACCATGCGTGCCATGATTGCGGAGAAATCCGGCCTTGCCGTGGATAACATCCTGATGCACAACATCCACACTCATTCCGCGCCCCGTTCAGGAGGCTGGTGCAACGTGCCCGGCGGCCCGAACCGTGCCTGGAAAGACAGGATGGTGGAGACGGTTGTGGACAACGCCGTAAAGAACATTGCCGCCGAAGGCAAGCCTTTCAAGCTGGAAATCGGCAAGGGCTGCACCTCCATCAATGGCAACCGCTGCGAGAAGGGCGGCCCCGTGGACCATGACGTGTACGTGGCGCGTTTCCTGCAGAAGGGCAAGCCGGTGGTCTCTGTCGTGAATCTGGCATGCCATCCGGTGTGCATGGGTGCAGGGAGCCTGCTGCTGAGTTCGGACTATCCAGGCATCTGCGGAAAGTATCTTTCCGAAGCCTGGGGCGGGGAAGTGTTCCAACTGACCGGCGCCGCCGGCAATATGGATCCGGCGCTCGGCCCCAAGATGGTGGAGTATGCCGAAGAGTGCGGCAAGAGCCTTGCGGATTCGCTGGTGAACATCAAGTTCAGCCGGGTCCCCTCAAAAGGACTCCTGCGCCTGGTGAACGAAACCGTGGACCTGCCTTATCAGATTGATGTGATCACCCCCGAGGCGGTTATAGCCCATGCTGATTCGCTCGCAGCCAGTGCCCGCACCGTTTTCCCGCGCTTCGCGGACGATGTCATGGGCTGGAAGGAAGAGATCCTGGAGCGCTTCGAAGAAGGGCCTGTGCCATCCAAACTCCGCTATCATCTTCACGGAGTGGACCTGGACGGGGTTATCTTCTTCTTCAGCGACGGGGAGCCTTTCTGCGAATACCAGATGGAGGCCCGCGCCGCATTCCCCGACAGGACTATCTTCTTTGCAGGATATACCAACGGACAGAATTCTTACCTGCCCTCCGAGCGTGCCTACCAGGTGCGCAAGGGTTACGAATATGAGGTTGAACAGATGCACGTCTACATCAAGGCGCCGTATCCGCTCTCCGAAAAGATGCCTTCGGTCTATCGTGAAGGCGTTATCAAGACCATTAGCGATACTATCGCAGAAGAGTAAATGAGAAGATTCATACTGCTTGCCTTGTGCCTGCTTGCCTGGACGTACGCTTTTGCGGCGCCCCGCTACAACATTGTCCCTACTCCAAAGCATCTGACTGAGACAGAAGGCTCCTTCCGTCTCGACAAGAATACCGCCCTGGTGGTGGAAGATGCCGCTTTCGAAGAGATTGCGGCGGATTTCAAGGCGCAAGTGAAGTATGCCTCCGCCCTTAATGGCAGCAAGACCAGGATAGTGCTGAGGCGTGTGTCCGGTTTTGGCAAAGAGGCCTACAGGCTCACCGTCACCCCATCCGAGGTGCTGGTCGAGGCATCCGAAGTGAACGGCGCGTTCTATGCCCTGCAGACTTTCAAGCAGCTTCTGCCAGATGCCATCTATGCGCAGGCGCTCAAGAAAGCGGTGAAGTTCCTGGCGCCATGCTGCACCATAGAAGATGAGCCGGAATTCTGGTACCGCGGTTTCCTTTTCGACTGCGGCCGCTTCTTCTTCCCTAAGGAGGAGATAATGAAGTTCATCGACGTGATGGCCATCTACAAGCAGAATATGTTCCACTGGCACCTCACCGAAGACCAGGGCTGGCGCATCCAGATCGACAAATATCCGAAACTCACCGAGGTGGGCGCCTGGCGCAAGGAAACTGCCTGGCACAGCGGCATAGGGAATGGCATCCCGCATGGCGGATTCTACACCAAGGACGATATCCGTGAGGTGGTGGAATATGCCCGCAGGCGCTGCGTGACTGTGATTCCAGAGGTAGAAATCCCTGGGCACAGCACGGCGGCCATCGCTGCCTATCCCGAACTCAGCTGCTTCCCGGACCGCCATTACGAGGTCGAAACCAAGTGGGGCATACACAAGAATCTCTATGCTCCCACGGCCACCACATTCCGTTTTCTGGAAGACGTGTTTACCGAGCTCTTTGAGCTCTTCCCTTCGCCAATCTATCATATAGGAGGGGATGAGGCCCCCAAGGACGTGTACCGCGAAAGTGCTTACTGCCAGGATCTTATGACCGTCCTGGGTCTTGAAAACGTGGAGGAACTCCAGACCTTCTTCGTGAAGAGGATGGGGGATTTCCTCCGCAGGCACGGAAAGACCGTGATCGGCTGGGACGAGATCCTGGACGGGGGAGCGCTGGAAGATCCTATCGCCATGTCTTACCGTGGCCATGCTCCTGCGGCCAAGGGCATCAAGCGCGGGATTCGCGTAATCCTCACCCCCAACCGCTGGTGCTACCTCGACAACAGGCAGGAAGACCAGTCGGACGCCGTGGATCAGAACGTGTTCATGCCGCTAAAGAAGGTATACAATTACTATCCTTCTGTTGACTCTCTTAAAGACCTGAGCGCCAAATACATAGTGGGATACGAAACCTGTCTGTGGACAGAGTATGTCCCGGATAACGAGACTGCCGAGTATCAGGCCTTCCCGCGCAATGTGGCCGCAGCTGAAGTGGGCTGGACATCCCGCGAAAACAAGGACTGGGAATCCTTCCGCAGGCGAATGCCCAAGGTACTTTCTACCCTCAGTTGGAAGGGAATTCAGTATTGCCCGGTATACTATGATGTGATATTCGATTACGACCGCAATATAGGCTTCCCAAAGCCCATGAACCTGATGCTGGACGACCCTTCCGCCGAGGTGCATTACACCCTGGACGGCAGCACTCCTACAATGAAATCTCCCCGCTACGACGGCACCCCTTTCATGGTAGACAAAGGCAGCGTAATCAAGGCCCGCGGCTTCCGCAAGGGTAAAGCCATAGGCAAGGTCACAACCAAAGAATTTGCAAAATGACGAATAAGATAATCTGCTTACTGTCAGCCGCTTTGCTGCTTTTCTCCTGCACCGTAGAAAAGCAATCTTCCGGCCCTGTTTCCATCATTCCCCAGCCTAAATTCTTCCAGCAGGAAGAGGGTGTCTTCACCCTGGACCGCAGGACTCCCATCTATGTGGATGTGGCCGATTCAGCCACCCTCCGCACTCTTGCTTTCCTGAATGACAGGCTCGAGAAAGCCGCCGGCTTCAAGCTCGAGATTATCGACGACGATCCTCTCCGCCATGGGCATGAGAAGGCCGTTTTTGTGCTTGATGCCGGCCTTAACAAAGAGGCCTACAATCTTGCAATCAAGCCCAACCGTCTGCTCATAGAATATGGCGACGGCGCAGGCATTTTCTATGCAGTGCAAACCCTTCTGCAGCTGCTTCCTGAGCAGATTTTTGCGGAAACCCGCCAGAGGGGAGTGAAGTGGGAAGTCCCGTGCTGCAGCATCGAAGACAGCCCCCGTTTCCCTTACCGCGGAATGCATCTGGACTGCTGCCTGCACTTTTTCAGCGTAGATTTCCTGAAGAAATACATCGATGTGATGGCCATGCACAAGGTAAACCGTTTCCACTGGCATCTCACCGAAGATCAGGGCTGGCGTCTGGAAATCAAGAAATATCCGCTGCTGACCGAGAAGGGCCAGTGGCGCAAGGAAACCGTAATAGGCTCACTCGCGTCCGGCTTCTACGATGGCACGCCCTACGGCGGATATTACACTCAGGAAGAGGTCCGGGATCTGGTGAAATATGCCGCAGAACGCTACGTGACCATCATTCCGGAGATTGAACTCCCCGGTCATGCGCTGGCGGCCATCGCCTGCTATCCGGAACTCAGCTGCGGCCTCGAAGACCATTACGAAACCGCCACCCGCTGGGGTATCTTCCGTCAGGTCTACTGCCCTAAGGAAGAGACTTTCAAGTTCCTGGAAGACGTGTTCGACGAGGTGTTCGAGCTCTTCCCCACGGAACTCGTGCATATCGGAGGCGATGAGTGCCCCAAGGCGAGCTGGAAGAAATGCCCTCACTGCCAGGCACTTATAAAGAAACTTGGGCTCAAGGACGAGTTCGAACTCCAGAGCTGGTTCATCCAGCGTATGGAGAAATACATCAACTCCAAAGGCCACCAGATCATCGGTTGGGACGAGATACTCCAGGGTGGCCTGGCGCCCAATGCAAAGGTTATGTCCTGGCTGGGGGAGGAAGGCGGGATCAAGGCTGCCCAGCAGCATCATGAGGTGGTGATGGCGCCCTATCCCAAGTACTATCTTGACTACTGGCAGGCGGATCCCGAGAGCGAACCGCTGGCCATGGGAGGGCCTACCACGCTTCGCACCATGTATGAGTATAACCCTGTGCCTGAGGTGCTTACACCGGAGGAGAGAAAGTATATTATCGGTGTCGAGGGGTGCGTGTGGACAGAGTACATGCCCACCCCCGCCCGTGTGGAATATATGGCCTGGCCGCGCATGTGCGCAATTGCAGACGCGGGATGGACCAGGGCCCCCAAGGACTGGGACGCCTTTACCCGCAGGCTCGAAAAGCATCTCGGCAGGCTGGACCTGCTTGGAGTGGGTTATTGCAAGGCTTTCTACAACCCCTTCATCGAACTTCATAAAGATACGCAGTTCAGCAAGATAGCTACTATCAGCGTGGACGCTCCCGATGCAGAAATCCACTATACTTTGGATGGAAGCACCCCCACGGCGGATTCGCCTGTCTATACGGGGCCTTTCGTAATCAACCCCCAGCAGAAGGTTTCTGCGGTGGCTGTACGAAACGGAAAAGCACTTGGAGAAGTAAAATATAAAATATTTTAACTATATTTGGAAACATATGGCAATTAGACTAACAGAGCAACCTTCGCTCTACGACCATCTGGAAAAGAAGTCCGTAGCTGAATTGCTGCGCGACATCAACACCGAAGACAAGAAAGTTCCCCTCGCCATCGAGGCGGTGCTTCCGGACATTGAAAAACTTGTTAATGCCATCGAGGCGCAGCTCCGTGCAGGCGGCCGCTTCTTCTGGCTGGGTGCCGGCACCGGCGGCAAACTTGCCGTTCTGGACGTCCTTGAAGTGCCCAATACCTACGGCGTCTCCCCTGAAATCTGGCAGGCTGTGCTTGCCGGTGGCAACGAGAACCTCGTACTGGACCTTGAAGAAGCCGAAGACGACACCGAAGAAGGCTGGAGGACCCTCAGCGAAAAGCATCACGTCACTCCCAAAGATATAGTAGTCGGTATTTCCGCCAGCGGAAACACCCCCTATGTGCTTGCGGCCATGAAGGCCTGCAAGGAGCATGGCATCCCCTGCGGAAGCATTTGCAACAACCCTGGATCGCCCATCTCGGATTATGTGGATTATCCCATCGAAGTTGTAATGGGCCCCGAATTCATTACGGGCAGCACCCGCATGAAGTCCGGCACCAGCCAGAAGCTCCTCTGCGACATGATCAGCACCACCCTCATGGTGCGTCTCGGCCGCGTGGAGGGCAACCGTATGGTTTGCGCCAACCTCATCAACAACAAGGTCATCGACCGCCTCACCCGCACCATGGTGGAGCGCAATCCCCAGCTCAGCTATGAGTACTGCGAAGAGGTGATCAAGAAAACCGGCGGTCTCAAGAAGGCCGAAGAGTATCTCAAGAAAGAAGGAATCCTCAAATGATGAAAATCAGTAAAGCTATCGTCCTGCTCTCCGCATTCGTGCTGCTCGCATCTTCCTGCGAGAAGAAGAAGAAGGAGTCTCCCTACAAGGGTATACTTCTTAACGAAATCGCCGCCCACGACGATGCGGAAGACATAGACACCTGGGTTGAAATTGTGAACACGAGCGATGAGGCTATCTCCCTGGAGGGCCTTTCGCTGTTCATTAGCGACAGCTATTTCAAGGCACAGAATATCGCCGAACTTTCCGGAAGCATGGCTCCCGGCGAGCGCAAGGTCATCTCCACCGGTGACGGCGGGCTCCGCACCGGATTCGCCTCCGATGGCGAATTCACCCTGGTGCTGGGCAGTTCGAACAGCTCTCCGGTAGACAAGTTCGAGCATGCGGCATCCGATCCTTCGCTCGGCAACTTTGCCAGCTGGCAGCGCATGCCGGACATGACCGGGGAATGGCGCAAGCTCACCTATTCCAGCAAGGGGAAGGAGAATACCATTTTCGATATTTCCAAAACCAGGCCCACCGCAGTGTGGACATGGGGAGCGCATATGGCCGAGCTCCTCGAAAACGACGCTAAGAGCCTCAGGAACCTCAAGGAAAAGGGTTACGACCACATCCTTCTGAACTTCGCGGCATTCGGTTCCAGCTCTTACCGCAAGCTTGCCAAGAAGATGATAGCCATCTGCGACGAGATAGGCCTTTCCGTCCATGTGTGGATGCAGTGCTTCTACAATGGAGACTGGGAAAGCCCTATCGACGACGAAAAGAAGGAATACAAAGAGGAGGTCTACGAGCGCATCCGCACCCAGTGCCGGGACTACATCGAGACCTGGGGAGTGAAGGGTGTGCATCTGGATTACATCCGTTTCGCAGGAACAGCCTCCAAGCACGATCACACCAATCAGGTTAACTCCGTGGGCGCCGTGAATCGCTGCTGCCGCGAGATACGTGAGATTACCGACAGTTTCGACGAAGGCCTAGTGACTTCCGCCGCACTCATGCCCGAGGTGAATTCCCAGCACTATTACGGCCAGATTCCTTACCAGATGTCCCAGTACATCCACATCCTGATGCCTATGATCTATCGCTATGGGTCCTACAATTTCAGCGATGCAGGTTTCAAGGACAGGTCCAACTACTTCGCCGACCAGGCTGCCAAGAAAGAAGGCGTATCATGGTCCGGAATCCAGACTTACAATGCCGCCAACAAGGGGATGACCGCCGAGGAACTCCGCAGGGACATTGACCTGATGACCGAAACGCGTGCCGAGGGCATAGTGCTTTTCCGTTATCAGTTGGGCACCTTCCCGGACATCAACGACATTTACAAGAGATAAAACTTAAACCAATATTATTAACTTTTTAACCAATTCAAAACTAAAGCATTATGAGAAAATTTCGTTATTTTCTGATGTCCGCTGCAGCTCTGATGTTCCTTCTTCCCGGATGTAAGGAGAAGAATGAGATTGATGAGCCTAGCGGAGTAGGCACTTTTAAGCTGACTGAGATCGTAGATGCAGCAGCTGCCGCCTACCAGACTTGGGAAGAAAAGGAATCTTTTGCCGAGACCATCAAGGTCGGCGACAAGGACCTCAACACTCCTGAGTATCAGTATGCGATCTGCAAGGCTCTGGTTAACATTAGCGCCGGCAAGAAGGACGACATCACCGTTCAGTCCTTCAAACCCGCCGACCATCCCGACAGGGACAGCTACGACAAAGAGACAATCGCTGTCGTAAACGGCCCCAAGAACGGAGAAGACACCGAGGACCTTGTGAATGTTGCGACCAGGATGCTCGCCCGCATGGAGAGCGACCTCCGCGTTCCTAACCAGACAAACTTCACCCGTGGAGGCAGTGCAATCGCATTCTCTACCGAGCGTGCGACCACCGTCATCTCCCGTGAGCTCGCCAACTACAAGAAGAACGGCAAACTCGATGCTGAAGTTTCTGTCAGCTTCAAGGGCGCAGGCAGCTCCATCAAGGCTTTCGCCAAGGAGTATGTTAAGATCATCGACGTTTGGGAAAAGAATGTCGGCAAACTGAACCGTCTCTCCAACTGGGAGCTTGCCCAGGAAGGTGATGCAGACGTTGTAGAGGATGCTCACTACGTTCCCAATGATTACGTGATCAACTTCAATGACAAGATCTACACCACCGCAGACATGCTCGAGACTGCAGTCCGCAGTTACCTGCTCCTCCGTGGTTACGATGGTAAGGATATCGACGCCATCGGCTTTGGCAGCTTCCCGACAGTTGCTCCTGCAAACATGAACGCGGTTGTTCCTGACACCCATGAGTATGGATGGAACATGCCTCTCATCGAGACCAGCAACGGCGGCTACCTCTACAAGATCGTCAACGATATGGATACCTATGGCCAGGTCGACGTGGTTATCCTCGACAACTGGGCAATGCGTTCGGTCAACTTCTCCTTCAACAACGACATGAAGTGGACCAACTTCTGCGGCTATCCCCGTGATCCTATCACCAACTACAAGGGCTGCTTCAGCTCCGGCCGTGCACTCC
>DGUE01000066.1 GCA_002393895.1 Bacteroidales bacterium UBA4318 | reverse complement strand
TCCTGCTCGGTGCCGGGGTTCCAGCCAAGGAGTGCCAGCATGTTCACGAAGGCTTCGGGGAAATAGCCGTCCTCGCGATATCCGCGGGTGACCTCTCCGGCCTCGTTCACCCAACGCAGGGGGAACACCGGGAAGCCGAGTTTGTCGCCGTCGCGCTTGCTGAGCTTGCCGTTTCCAACGGGCTTCAGCAGCAGCGAGAGATGCGCAAAGCGTGGCTGGGAATCGGTCCAACCGAAAGCACGGTAGAGCAGATAATGCAGCGGCAGCGAAGGCAGCCACTCTTCTCCGCGTATGACCTCGGTAATCTCCATCAGATGGTCATCCACGATATTGGCAAGATGGTATGTGGGCAGTTCGTCGGCACGCTTCCACAGCACCTTGTCGTCCAGGGTGCGGGTGTTCACCTCGATGTGCCCGCGGATCAGGTCGTCCATCTCCACCACTTCATCTTCCGGCATCTTGAAACGCACAGTCCAGTCGGTGGTCTCGGCGAGCAGCCGCTCAGTCTCGGCTGCAGGCAGGGTGAGGGAATTCTTCAGCGACTTCCTGCTTTCGTAGTTATAGATGAAGGTCTGTCCTGCGGCTTCCGCCTCGGCGCGTTTTGCTGCCAGCTCCTCACCAGAATCGAAGGCGTAGTAGGCGTATCCGTTCGCCACCAGCTGCTCGGCATACTTGCGGTAGATGCCGCGGCGCTGGCTTTGGCGGTACGGTGCATGAGGATGCTTCTCCGACGGAGTTTCCACCACATGGCCTTCTGCATCGACTCCTTCGTCGGGGATGATGCCGCACCAGCGCAGGGCCTCTATTATGTAGGCCTCCGCCCCTGGCACGAAGCGGTTGGAATCGGTATCCTCTATGCGGAGGATGAAGTCCCCGCCGTTCTGCTTGGCATACAGATAGTTATACAATGCGGTGCGCACGCCTCCCATGTGTAGGGGCCCGGTGGGTGAGGGCGCGAATCTTACGCGTGTCTTTTTCATTGTTCTTTCTTTTGAGGTTTGCGGCGTATGGCCGGTTCATTCTCGAGTGGACTGATGTCCTGACCTTCTTCTACAAGAAGGACAGGCTTGGCGTCGTAGCGGAAGGTCCGTTCACCGCCTTTTCCAGTATATCCTATATGGGAGCTCACATCGGCGGGAAGCGAAATGCCGTCGCCGCTGGACACCTCGTCACGGTCGTACACGTAGTCCTTGCTGATGGTTATGTAGTTGTCGGCATCGCTCAGGCCGGGGCCGATTACATCGTTGAAACGCAGACCCACCACGATGGACGTGATGTGGATGGAATCTCCCGCTTCGGGGGATTCGTCGTAAATGAGGCCGCGCTTGAAGTTGTTGCCTCCGCCGGTGTATTCGTCGATGAGGTTGTTGAGTTCCTTCATCTCGTCCATGGTGAGCCCCTGGTCGTTCTTGCCCACCGTGGTGTTCACGAGCACGTTCTTTGCACTCTTGAGGTCGAAATCGTTGAGCAGGGGAGACTCAAAGGCCTGTTTTACGGCCTTGTGGATGCGGTCTGCACCGCTTCCGCTGCCATAACCCATAAGGGCCATGCCACTGTCTTTCATCATGGTCTTCACATCTTCGAAGTCCACGTTTATGTAGCCCTTCTTTTGAATGATCTCGACTATGCCGCGAACAGCAGTCGCAAGCACTTCGTCAGCCTTGGGGAAGGCGTCGTGGATGAGCTGGTCGCCGTAGTAGTCGTAGAGGCGTTCATTGTTGATTATGATTAGGCTGTCCACGTTCTTTTCCAGCTCGTGAATACCGTCCAGTGCCCGCGAAAGAGCCTTCTTGCCTTCGTTAAGGAAGGGGATGGTGACTACTGCCACGGTGAGTATGCCGCGGTCTTTGGCCATCTTTGCAATAACCGGGGTGGCACCCGTTCCGGTGCCTCCTCCCATGCCGGCGGTTATGAATAGCATCTGGGTGCCGGATTCCAGCACCTTGCCGGCAATCTCGTCCTGGCTTTCCAGTGCAGCATTGCGCCCTTTGGTGGGGTTGGTGCCGGCACCAAGCCCGTGACCGAGCTGGATCTTGGTGGGCACAGGGCTGGCGTGAAGATGCATGGAGTCTGTGTTACAGACGATGAAACTGCAGCCTTCGATGCCCTGTTCGTACATGTAGGAAACGGCATTGCAACCGCCACCTCCTACGCCGAGCACTTTGATGGTAGCCACTGTGGGCTTCCAGTCCTGGGGGGTGATAATATCTTCTTCCATATCAGTTTTCCTCCAATTTATCGTATAATCCACCAACGAAATCCTCGCCGGCCTTCAGGCTTTTCTTGGTCCATCTCACGAAGAAATTGTCTCTTGCGGGACGGGGCTCCGGTTTTGCCTTTATCTTTTTCTTCTCTTTATTCACTTCAGGTTCCACCTGATCGAAAACGCTTTCTTCCACGGGCTCGCTTTCTGCCTGAGGGCTTGCTTTTGGCTGGGAAACCTCCTCGATGCAGTTCAGGTGCTTGTCTTCGCGGGCATGCAGCAGCATACTTACGGTGGAAACGGCATCTGTTTCGCCTATGCCTGCGCAGCCGCTGAAGGAGAACTTCCTGGCACGTGGGAAGCCTATGCGGACGTTGTAGCCGGACATCTCCTTGATGAGGTTGGCGCAGCCGGCAAGGTTGGCGCAACCTCCGGTAAGCACCACTCCATTGCGCAGCCTGTCTGCATATCCGCTCTCCTGGATGAGGTAGAGGACTGCATCTACGATCTCCCGCACGCGGGCAGTGATTATCTCGGAGAGATACTTGACAGGCAACTGCTGGTCGGTGCCGTTTTCCTCGTCTACAATCTGCAGGATCTTGTCGCTCATGGTCTGGAGTTTGTCGGGCATACAGGCACCGAAGCCGAGCTTGATGTTTTCGGCCAGTTTCTCGTTGAAACCGCACTCCAGTTTGATGTCGTTGGTAATGCTGCGCCCGCCGAAGGGGATGGCATGATAGTAACGCAGGATGCTTCCCTGGTAGATGGTGACGGAAGTCACCCCGGCACCCATCTCTATAAGCGCTACACCGTTCTCTTTTTCTTCAGATGAAAGCACGGCCTCGGCTGTGATCGGCGGCAGGAAATACTTGCGCGCCAGCGCTACATCCGCCTTGTTGAGCATGATGTCGATGTTGCGAGAGGCTTTCTTGACACCGATGAACACTTTGAAATTGCCCTGAAGGGTAGCACTTGGCATGCCAACCACATCTTCTTCGGTGCAGTTTATAGAGTCGTCGGTGCTGAAGGACTGTGCCGATGCACCGTATATTTCCTGCTTTTCCACGTCCCCGAGAGGGTAGGAATCAAGGGCCATATCCTTGATGCAGTCAATTTCTTCCTGGGTTATGCAGGCTTCGGCATCGCTTCGGTCCAGGTTTGCACTGGCGATTTCCTGGTTCACGCCGTAGCGGGGCACGCCTATCACCACCTGGGTAACCTTGATGCCAAGTTCATCTTCCGCCTCCCTGATTGCCTCCTTGAGGGGGACGGATGCCTTCGTGGGATTGAAGATGCAGCCGTAGCGCACGCCGTCGGAGGGCCTCTGGTTGTAGTAGATTATCTCGGCGTTGTCGCCGGTGATGCGTGCCACCGACAGGGCTAGTTTGGCGGTGCCGAGATCTACTGTTGCTATGTAACGGTCTTCCATACTATATATGATTTATTTTCTGCAGATTATCTGTCCTTTGTATTTAACGTTAACCGAGCTGTAGTAGTTTTCTTCTACCGACGGCCGGATGCGTTTATAGTATTCATTTATCTTGGAGAACTTCTCCGGCATGGCCTCAGGCCTCCCGAGTATGAACTGCTCCCTTCCTTCCATGGGAACTGCCACAAGATCCCCGTTGGATTCAACTCTTATGTATTTAAGTCTCTTGTCCCATTTGTTCTTCTTCATCCACTGGAGCATGCCCAGCACGTTCGCCGTCCATCTCTGTCCCTCTTCGGTGGAGGGGAGACCTTTGTAGCCTACCGGCTCATGCAGGGGGAGGGACCCTTTTATGATAGGGAATGCCTTTGCGCAATCTCCCTGTATGGGGAAGATGAATCCGCGGTCGTCGATGTAGAAAGAGTGGTCGGCCGTTTCCAATCTGGCCACAGGTTCCCTCTGCACGATGCTGATGTGCAGCACACTGTCGGATGTCCATGCCTGGGCAGAAAGGATGGCGCTGCGCGAATCCAGCACCTGCTCAATCTCGTATAGGCGGATGCTGTCCACCCTCATGCCGATGAAAGTGGGCAGTTCGCGCTTGAGATAGCCGCGCACGTCGTCTTCCGACACGAAGTTAAGCGTGTCCTTGAAACTGATTTCCACCCTTTTGCAGGTCACCAGATGCCTGCGCTCGCGCGTGGCCTGCAGCACCAGTGCGGAAACGCACAGGAACAGGGCCAGCGAGAGGGCGAACAGCAGGTATCTTACGGTTTTGCTCATTTTCGTGCGGAAAGCATTTCTTTGATAGGCTCGATGTATCGGTCGATATTGCCCGCCCCGAAGGTAACCAGTACATCCACCGGCTCCTTCTCGAGGTAGGACATGAGTTCTTCTTTAGTAATCAGCACTTTCTCGGGTGCGGTCACATCCTTGAAGATGATTTCGGAAGTGACGCCCGGGATGGGCTCCTCGCGGGCAGGATAGATGTCCAGGAGGATAAGTTTGTCCAGCTTGCTCAACGCCTGCGCGAATTCAGGCGCGAAGTCCCTTGTACGGGTGTAGAGGTGAGGCTGGAAAATGCCGGTAATCTTGCGGCCGGGGAATATTTCCCGTATGGAAGATATGGCTGTGGCGAGTTCCGCGGGGTGATGGGCGTAATCGTCGATGTAGGTGAGGCCTGGAGTGTTGATGTGCTCATCCAGACGGCGTACGGCTCCCTGGAAACTGCCTATGGCCTTGCGGATGGCATGTTCCCCAACACCGTGGCAGAGGCAGACCGCTGCCGCTGCAACACTGTTTTCCACGTTCACCCAACCGAGAGTGCCGACGCGGATGTCGGGAATTACTCCTCCGGGGTGATGCAGGTCGTAGCTGAAGTGCCCGAGAGTATCTACGCGCAGGTTTTCTGCGTGAAAGTCTGCACGTTTGTCGTTGAAATGGTATGTGAGTATGCGTGCCGGTGTATCGCTTGTGCTTACCGGAAGGCCGTATTTCAGGATGAGAGTCTTCTTGACCTGGGATGCGAACTGGCGGAAGGCTTCCTGCACATGGGCGAGGTCGCCGTAGATATCCAGATGGTCGGCGTCCATCGCCGTGATGACTGCTATGTCCGGATGAAGCTGGAGGAAACTCCTGTCGAACTCATCGGCCTCCGCCACCACCACGTCGTTTTCGCTCATCAGCAGGTTGGTGCCATAGTTTTTGGAAATGCCGCCCAGGAAGGCGTTGCATCCCTCTCCGCATTCGGTGAGGATATGGGCTATGAGGGTGGACGTGGTTGTCTTGCCGTGAGTGCCGCCTACCGCCAGGCAGGTCTGCCCGGTGGTGATTTCGCCCAGCATGCGGCTGCGCTTGATCACGCGGTAGCCGTTCTCCTTTACGAACTGCAGTTCCTGAAGACTCTCCGGGATAGCGGGGGTGTAGACCACGAGGGTTTCCTCCACGTTCTTGGGGATGCAGTCGACGTTGTCTTCATAATGCACGGAGATTCCCTCCTTTTCCAATGCGTGGGTGAGGTCGGACGGGGTACGGTCGTAGCCGCCCACACTGTAGCCCTTGAATTTGTAGTAGCGGGCTATAGCGCTCATCCCTATGCCGCCTATTCCTATGAAGTATATATTCTTCCAGGCCATATTACACCAGTTTGTATATTTCTTCTGCGATGGTTCCGGCAGCATCCAGACGGGCCAGCGGCGCCACATTCTTTTCTATTTCGGCAATCTTTTCCGGATTGCCGGCGAGTTCGAGTGCAGTGGAGAGAAGTTTCTGCTCTGCCTCGGCGTCCTTCACTATCAGCGCAGCACCCTTGTTCACCAGGGCCATGGCGTTGTGAGTCTGATGGTCTTCCGCCACGTTGGGGGACGGCACGAAGACGGCAGCTCGCCGCACGGCGCAGATCTCGGAAATGGAAGACGCTCCGCTGCGGGATATGATCACATCTGCTGCAGCGTATGCAAGATCCATCCTTGCTATGAAGTCCGAATGGCGGATGGCGGGAAGGTCCCTCCCGGACATGAATTCGTCAATGCCTTTCTTATAGAACTTTCCGCACTGCCATATCACTTCCACGTCCTCTCCGCCCGGGCATCCGTCGGAGATCCATTTCTTCATGGCTTTGTTGAGGGTGCCGCTGCCCAGGCTTCCGCCCACCACGAGGATGTGCTTCCTGCCGGGGGTGAGGCCGTAGAACCTGAGAGCCTCGGCCTTGTCCGCCTCGGTGTAGGGGTGGAATTCCTTTCTTATGGGATTGCCGCTGAAGACTATCTTTTCTGCGGGGAAGAAACGCTCCATGCCGTCGTAGGCCACGCAGATGCTCTGCACTTTCTTTGCGAGCATCTTGTTGGTGAGCCCGGCGAAACCGTTCTGCTCCTGAATGAGGCAGGGAACGCCTTTGGCGGTGGCCTTGCGGAGCAGCGGGGCGCTGGCGAAGCCGCCCACTCCTATGGCTATGTCCGGCTTGAATTCATCTATCAGCCGGGCGGCCATCCTCTCGCTCTTTAGCATAAGGAACGGGACTTTGATGTCGTTGATTATGTTCTTGAGGTTCAGCTGGCGCTGGAGGCCCTTGATAGGGAGCCCCACGATCTTGTAGCCGGCCGCAGGCACCTTCTCCATTTCCATCTTGCCTTCTGCTCCGACGAACAGGATTTCGGTTTCAGGATTGAGTTCCTTAAGCTTGTCGGCGATGCTGATGGCAGGGAAGATGTGCCCTCCCGTGCCGCCACCGCTGATGATGGCGCGTATCTTCTTATATTCCATAGTCTTCTTCACTTAGTTCATCTTCTTTAATGTTGCCGCTCTCGAAGTCGTCGAGGTCGGCAAGGTCGTGCTCGATGGCGGCGGCTTCCTGGCTGCGGTCCACAAGGGGATCTGCGTTAAGCGTTTCCCTGGCAATGCGCTTGGATGCTATCTTGCTTATGGAAAGGATGACTCCGAAGGCAATGCAGAAGCACAGGAAAGCGGATGCGCCATGGCTTACCATAGGCAGGGTCTGACCTGTCATGGGGCCGATGTCCACATTCACGCAGATGTGAAGGAAGGCCTGTCCGCATATCAGCAGCGACAGCCCGGCAACGGACAGTTTCGCGTAAAGGTCCTTTCCGCAGTTGCGCACTATGATGGCGCTGCGGGCAAGCAGCGACAGGTAGAGGAAGACTATAACCATTCCTCCCAGAATGCCGTATTCCTCTATTATAAAGCTGTACATGTAGTCTTCCGAGATGTCGGGCACCACATAGCGCTGGGTACTCTGGCCGGGCCCTTTGCCTATGAATCCGCCCTGATGGACGGCTATCTTGGCGCTGTAGGGCTGGCGTATCTCGTCGAGTGCCTGATAGTAATCCACGCTCCCCACACGGGATTTCATTACTATGGCCTCGTAATCTTCGTTATCAAGCACGCGGGAGAGGCCGGTGCCTATGCGCTTGAATATCTTGCCTCCGCTGATCTTGTAGGTGCCTATGCACAGGGCAAGCGCCGCGATGCCTGCAAGCAAGAGTATGCCCAGATCCTTTCCCGAATCACCGCCCAGGAGGATGGTGAGGAACATGATGCCTCCCGTGAACAGGGCTGCGGAGTTGCTGCCCGGAAGCAGCAGGAGGGTGATAAGCAGGAACGGGCCGTAAACGTAGAGTATCTTCTGTGCCCTGGGCTCATTCTTCAGCCAGCGCAGTTCTTTCTTTTTGTATGCCTCGATGGCCCAGGCCAGATACAGGACCATGGCCACTTTGACCACCTCGTTGACATGGAGCTGGAGAGGGCCCACCTGGATGATTCGGCGTGCGCCGTTAATCTCGATGGAGCGTACGAAGCCCAGGTCTACTCCGGAAATCAGCAGCAGGAGCAGCCCCAGGGAGAAAATGAATCCGAGACTGGACAGTTTCTTGAAGAAAGTCAGGCTTGGGATAAAGTAGCAGGCAAGTATCAGTACCAGTCCGAGAATAACTATCTTCAGGTGGTCCCACACGAGGTCCAGACGGCTTTGGCCGGGGCCAAGCAGCCTGGAGGTGGACGAGAAGATGCAGAGGATGGAGAACATGATCAGCACCAGCACGATGATCCAGACCACCTTGTCTCCCTCGGTGTTCTCGAAAAAGTTCCAGAATGTTTTCTTCTTGTCTGCCATTTTTTTACAGTCTCCTGACGGCTTCTTTGAATTTCTCTCCGCGGTCTTCGTAGTTTGCAAAAAGGTCGAAACTGGCGCAGCAGGGGCTGAGGAGGACCACATCGCCCTGCTCGGCGAATGCTGCAGAAGCCTTCACCGCTTCTTCGGCGCTGAGGGTATCCACAATTCTGTCGCTTCCCACAATCTGCTCGAATGCGGCGTGTATCTTGGTATTGTCCACACCCATGCACACAATGGCCTTTACTTTTTCTTTCACAAGCTCGGTGAGCACGCTGTAGTCGTTGCCTTTGTC
>DGUE01000079.1 GCA_002393895.1 Bacteroidales bacterium UBA4318 | reverse complement strand
AGGCGCTTGATGTCCATCTGGACAGCAGAACGGAGTTCACCCTCAATCTTGTATTCGTTGTTGATGAGGGTACGGATAGCGGCGATCTGCTCGTCGTTCCAGTCTCCGACTTTAATGGAGCGGTCGATGCCACAGGTGTCCAGGATCTTCCGGGCAGAGCTGCGGCCGATTCCGAAGATATAGGTGAGACCTATCTCTCCGTGCTTGTTGTTCGGTAAATCAACACCGGCTATTCTTGCCATATTCTATCTGTACTTTTATTTGTTACACTTATTAACCCTGGCGCATCTTGAACTTGGGGTTCTTCTTGCAGATAACGTACAGGCGGCCTTTACGCCGGACAATCTTGCAGTCTTCGCTGCGTTTCTTGATGGAGGTCTTGACTTTCATCGTTATCTAGTTTTTATTTGTATCGGAAAGTTATACGTCCCTTGGTTAAATCGTAGGGTGAAATCTCAACTTTGACCCGGTCACCGAGAAGGATATGGATAAAGTTCATCCTCATCTTACCGGAAATGTTGCAGAGGAGGACGTGCCCGTTCTCCAACTCTACGCGGAACATAGCATTGGGAAGGGTTTCTACCACCGTACCATCCTGCTCGATAGCTACTTGTTTGGACATAGTCTGAAAATCACTTTTAAAATTTAATGGAACCGTCTTTCTCAATGTAATCGAAAGTGGAGAGCTGCTGGGCCCGGCCTTTCCGGACAACAACCGTAAGCTCGTAGTGAGCGGCATTCTTGTGATCGGCGGTGTGTACTGCCCAACCATTTCTTGCAAGATACACACCTCTGCCGCCTGCACAAATCATCGGCTCAATACAAATGGTCATTCCGTCTACAAGGCGTGCTCCGTGACCCTTTCTCCCGTAATTGGGAACACCGGGGTCTTCGTGCATTTCCTTGCCCACTCCGTGTCCTTCGAGTTCGCGGACGACGGAGAAACCGAACGACTCTGCATACGACTGCACCGCGTATCCGATATCGCCTGTCCGATTGCCTGCCACGGCGGCTTCGATTCCCTTGTACAGCGATGCCTTGGTAACATCCAGGAGTTTCCGGGTTTCGGTGTCCACCTCCCCGACAGGGAAGGTGTAGGCCGAATCTCCGTTATATCCTTTGTACAGGGTTCCGCAGTCTACGGAAACGATGTCTCCCTCCTCAAGGGGGCGGTCGTTGGGAAAGCCATGGACCACAACATCATTCACGCTCATGCAGAGAGCCGCAGGGAAGCCATCGAAACCTTTGAAGGAAGGGACTGCACCGTGGTCACGGATAAAGGTCTCGGCCACCTCGTTCAACTTCGCAGTTGTCACACCAGGGGCGACCAGTTTACCGACCTCTGCCAGTGTACGCGACACCAGATCTCCGTTGATGCGGAGCAGCTCAATCTCTTCTTCGGTCTTAGGCCTTACCATATCTTCTTTCGATAGTACATTCAAAAATTACATGCCGGAACGTCCGGAAAGACGACCTGTCTTCATGAGACCGTCATAGTGACGCATGAGCAGGTAGCTTTCAATCTGCTGGAGCGTATCCAGGATAACACCCACCAGGATGAGCAGCGAAGTGCCGCCGAAGAAGGAGGCGAACTGGTTGTTCACACCCAGGACGTTGGCAAGGGCCGGCATACAGGCGATGAGACCCAGGGAAATAGCACCGGGCAGGGTGACTCTGGTCATGATGGAATCCAAGTACTCGGCCGTCTTCTTGCCGGGCTTTACGCCGGGGATGAAGCCGCCGTTCTTCTTCAGGTCCTCCGCCATCATGGTGGGATTCACCGTAACGGCCGTGTAGAAATAAGTGAAGGCTACGACGAGGAGGAAGAAGACGATGTTATACGGGATGCTGGTGTAGCTGGAGAAGGCAGCGGCGATTCCACGGGTGGACTCGTAGTTGCCCAGCAGCATGGGGAACATCATCAGGGCCTGGGCGAAGATGATGGGCATCACGCCGGCAGCATTGATCTTGAGAGGGATGTACTGGCGCACACCACCGTACTGCTTGTTGCCGATGACGCGCTTGGCGTACTGTACGGGAACTTTACGCACGGCCTGAACCAGTGCGATAGCAGCCAGGATAACCAGCACCCAGATAACCATTTCCACCACGAACATGATGAAACCACCGTTGGCGGCGGAAGAGTCGAACTTCTGCATGAACTCTGCAACCAGAGCGTAAGGCAGACGGGCGACGATACCAATCATGATGATGAGGGAAATACCGTTGCCGATACCGCGGTCCGTGATTCGCTCACCCAGCCACATCACGAACATGGAACCGGCCATGAGGATGACGGTGGAGATGAGGCGGAACCAAAAGGCGCCCACCTTCATGGTGACAGCCTCGGCGGGAACCATGCTCACGACGTAAGCGGGACCCTGGATGGCCAGCACCAGGACGGTGAGGTAGCGGGTAATCTGGTTCATCTTGCGGCGGCCGGACTCGCCCTCCATCTGCATCTTGCGGAAGGAAGGGACGAACATGCCCAGCAGCTGGACGATGATGGAGGCCGAGATGTACGGCATCACACCCAGCGCGAAGATACTGGCATTACCGAAGGCGCCGCCGGAGAACATGTTCAGCAGGCCGACAAGACCTTCCTGGGTGCCGGCGATACCGCTCTTCAGGATATCAGGACTGATACCGGGAAGAAGGATAAAGCTGCCCAGACGGTAAACCAGCACAAGCAGGATCGTGTAACCGATCCGCTTGCGCAGTTCTTCGATGTTGTAGATGTTGCGAAGTGTCTGAATAAACTTTTTCATCGCGACTTTTATTCAATTACGGTTGCTTTACCTCCGGCAGCCTCAATCTTCTGGGTAGCAGATGCGGAGAAAGCATGGGCCTTCACCTGGAGGGCGGCGGTGATTTCACCATTGCCCAGCACCTTTACCAGATCTCCCTTGGAGGCGATACCGGCGGCGATGAAGGTATCCACATCAAACTCCTTGACGCTCAGCTTCTCGCTCAGAGCCTGGAGGGTGGCCACGTTAACGGCCTTGAAAGCAACGCGGGTAGGGTTCTTGAAACCGAACTTGGGCAGACGACGCTGAATGGGCATCTGGCCACCTTCGAAACCAACCTTGTGCTCGTAACCGGCACGGGCCTGGGCACCCTTGGTACCACGGGTGGCGGTGCCACCCTTACCGGAACCCTGACCGCGACCTACGCGCTTGCTGTTATGGGTTGCGCCCTTTGCGGGCTTCAGATTCTCAAGTTTCATCTCTAATCCTCCTTAGTCAATTACTTCATAAGAAACCAGATGGGCCACTTTGGCCAGCATACCGCGGGTGATGGGAGTGTCTTCCACTTCCACGGTCTGGTGCA
>DGUE01000014.1 GCA_002393895.1 Bacteroidales bacterium UBA4318 | reverse complement strand
ATGGTGCCTGTGCCGGTGTAAAGGTCATACACCACCTCATCTCCTTTCAAATCGGCAAAATCCCGGGCAACTTTGTAAAGATTGTATGCCTGCAGGGTATTTGTCTGGTAGAAGGATTTGGGGCCTATCTTGAAGCGCAGCTCTTCCATCTCCTCATAAACGGCCTCCTCTCCCTTGTAGAGGATGCAGCTTTGGTCTGAAATGCTGTCGTTCAGTTTGGAATTGATGATGTAGTATAGCGAGCTGATCTGCGGAAACTCCGCCGCCAGGGCATCCAGGAAGGCCTTGCGCCCCTTGAATTCGCTGGCAAAGCAGACAATCACCATTGTGAGGCCGCTTTCGCTTGTACGGACAAAGATGGTGCGGAAGATGCCCTTGTTATCACGTATATTATAAAAAGGAATCCCGTGCTCTATGGCATACTTCTTTGCAAAGAGCCGAATGGAGTTCGAGGGTTCAGGCTGCAGCCAGCATTCGTCCAGGTCCAGCACTTTGTCGAAGAACTTGCCCACGTGAAAGCCCAGGCCACAACGCTGGGCATCGCTCAGCCCTTCCGGCTCTTCGTCCGGGAGTATCCAGCGGCGTTCCGAGGCAGTGAATTCCAGCTTGTTGCGATAGAACTTCGTACGTTCGGAAGGCAACGTAGGAAGGATTTCCGGCACGTCCAGATGGCCTATGCGCACTAGCTGATCGTATACCTGCTGACGCTTGGCCTCCAGCTGCATGGAATAGGGGAGAGGCTGCCACTTGCACCCGCCGCATACGCCGAAATGCTTGCAGAAGGGCTCCAACCTGTCTTTAGAAGGCTGTTTGATGGCACTTATCACTCCTTCCAGATAATTCTTTTTCTTTTTGATTACGCGGATGTCCACTACATCGCCCGGCACTGCGAAGGGAACGAAAATCACCTGCCCTTCCGGGCTGTGGGCTATCGCCTTGCCTTCAGCAGCAACGGCTTCGATGGTTACATCTTCCAAAAATATATCTACTCTTTTCCTGGACATATCTTTAACTCTTACCAACCAAGGACCGAAGACTTAGTAGAGAAGGGGGCAGCCTCATCTGCAGTCAGGTATCTGCCATGGCTGCTATGAGAATTCAGGGCTGCTCCGGATGCATTTTTGCTGCCATACTCCTTCCACCCTGAAGTGGCGGTGGGTGTGGCAGGATTCGGGGCAGGATTGCTATACCAGCCGGCTGATGCGATGACGGGAGACATTGTGCAGTTCACGAAAGTCACATTATCATACACGTTGCTCTGACCGGCGGAACGAGCCAGATACATGCTGCCATCCTTCACCCCGGATGCAGCAGTTAGGCGGCAGTTAAGGAACACGAATCCCTTGTCTGACGCATTCTGAACCCTTGCCTGTACTATGTATCCTGCGGCTTCTGCGCGGATTTCACAGTCTTCGAAGAGGCAGGCCTTGGGGTATCCCCATATAAAGTCGCAGTGGCCTGCTATAAGCGAATTATGCACATATACGCTGCCTTTGCAAAGGAAGGTATCCTGAAGCGAATGCAGGGCGCAGTTCTCAATGACAAGTTTATTATTACTGTTGAAATAAATAACCTCCGCCTGGCCTTTCTCCTGGCCGAAGGTATTCTTCATCGAGAGGTTCTCGAAGCAGAGATTGTCGCAGCTCTCGGCAAGGATGACACCACGGCCGCCGGAAACGGGAATAGCCTGGCCCACAACGGGCTTGGATGTGGCGCTGCTGCCGCTGCCGCCTTCATAGCTCTCGTTGTTTGCATAGGCTATGACGGTATTATCGCGGGATTCGCCTTTAAGGGTGAGGTTGTTCTTATCGCGGATAAATACGGTTTCGTTGTAAGTGCCTGAAGCAATGCTAATTACAACATTGTTCGATTTGCCGATCTGAGCAGAATAGCTGACGGCGCCCTGCACAGTGCAGAAGTCACCTTTGCCATCCTGGCGGACACTCAGCTCGGAATTGGATGTGGGTTTTGCCTTTGTTTTGAAGGTAAAATCGCCCTTGGAGAGGCCTGGATGGCCTTTTATCACATCTTTATCGATGGTCAGGTAATAGTCTTTACCAAAGTCCAGAACACCGCTGTGAAGCTTGATCTCAAGGGCTTTCGCACGAAGCCGCAGGGGAGTGTAATGTATTGGACGCCAGCGGCTTGCGCATTTGGGGGCATCCATGAAAGTGTTATAAACATATGCCGGGGTTTCCCCCTCAGCAATGTAGATTCGTGATTTCGGAATCATCTGGCCATCCTCGCGTATCGTGACGGTGGCGAGATCCGCAAGATTTATTGCATCTACCTGATTATCAGCAGAATCAAAAACCCTGATGAAGCCGGAAGAGCCAAGTTCCGGGATGGAGCTCAGTTCCAGCAGCAGGGGAGAGTCGACGCAAATGGCCGTGCCGTCGGAGGGATCGGTTCCAGGATTCGGAGTGACAGGGCCCGTGGAACCACCGCCGAAATCTATAGTGACGGCAGCTGAGAATTCAGAACTGCCACTAGAGCTAACTGCTTGAATAGCAAATAGATACGTATGCCCTTGCGAAAGGCCGTCTATAATGATATTTGTGTTTCTCGTAGTGCCGTTTTTGACGCTGGCAGACCCCTCGTCAAGCTTCCAGTTGTAGGACTCGGCGCCATCCACGGCATCCCACACCATAACCACGGAATGCGAAGTCTGGGAACTGATCTTGATGCCCGTTGGAACGGACGGAACTCCGGATGATTGATTGTCGTCTCCACCTGTGCCGGCGCATGAGAAAAACAAAAACAAAAAAATGAGTGGCAGCAATCTTTTCATAACATACAAATATAATAGCTTTTTCTTAAATTTGTAGGTGCCCGGAACGAATCCGACGCTCCAGACACCTTTGTTATACAATTTATATTATGTTAACTTAAAGATTATAATTAATCCCCTATATTATGTATTTACCTATTTTACAAGCCGAAGCGGCTGTCGAAAAGTTCACGGCCGATTCTATCCAGGCAAAATCTGCAGAGACTCTGGACATGATCAAGAACACGGACACCAACGTCCTCCTGCAGAATCTCGGTCAGCAGGCCATCCAGTTCGGGCTCAAAGTCATTGCCGCACTGGCTATCTACATCATTGGCGGATGGATCATCAAGAAAATCGTCAAGCTGGTTTCCAAGGGCCTTAAAAAGAAAGGATCTGACGCTGCCCTTGCATCTTTCGTCAAGAGCCTGGTTTCAATCACACTGTGGGTTCTTCTTATCATTATCACAATCGGTGCCTTGGGCATCAACACAACCTCTCTCGCAGCGCTTCTGGCGGCCGGCGGAATGGCCATAGGAATGGCTCTGAGCGGCACAGTGCAGAATTTTGCAGGTGGAATTATGCTCCTGGTGTTCAAGCCTATCAAAGCCGGCGATTTCATTGAAGCACAGGGATTTATGGGCACCGTCAGCGAAATCAACATCACCAGTACCAAGCTCGTAACCCTCGATAACAGAGTGGTTTACATCCCCAACGGAGCTCTCTCCAGCGGCAACATCAACAACTTCTCTGTCAACGACTTACGCCGTGTCGACATAAATGTATGCATCGCCTATGGCAACGATATCGAGAAGGCCAAGGAAGTGGCACTGGGCATCATCAAAACCAACCCCAAGGCCCTGGACTCCACTACCCCGGGCGCTGCCGATCCCTTCGTGGCCCTTCTGAGCTTCAAGGAGAGCACCATCGAACTCGTAACCCGCACCTGGGTCAAGGCTGCCGACTATTGGGATGTATACTTCTGGATCAACGAGAATCTCTACGCCAAACTGCCCGAGAACGGCATAGCGTTCAGCTACCCGCAGATCAACGTAAATATCAACAAATAAGCTACTTGATAAGGCCCAGGAATTCGTTTCTGGTTCGGGCCGAAGCAAGGAACACTCCTGAAAAAGCCGACGTCGTTGTTACGGCGTTGGTTTTTTGTACTCCCCTCATGCTCATGCAGGTGTGCATAGCCTCTATCACGACAGCAACACCCAAAGGATGGAGAGTATTCTGTATGCAGTCCCGGATCTGTTCCGTGAGGCGCTCCTGCACCTGCAGCCGGCGGGCATAGGTCTCCACTACCCTGGCTATCTTGCTCAGGCCGGTAATCTTGCCATCAGGAATATAGGCCACGTGAGCTTTGCCGATAAAGGGCATCATGTGATGTTCGCACATTGAGAACAGCTCAATATCCTTTACCACCACCATGTGCTTGTAATCCTCTTCGAATAGAGCGGATTCGATGATTTCTGCGCCATTCTCGCCATATCCCTTGGTAAGGAACTGCAGAGCCTTTGCAACGCGCTCAGGCGTCTTCAGAAGGCCTTCCCTACTACTGTCCTCCCCTATCAGACGGAGGATTTCCTTAACGTGGGCAGAGAGCTGCTCCGTCACCTTGGGGTCATACTGATCTATACTCTTGTAAGCCATACCGCAAAGATACAAAAAAAGGCGGACACCGAAGTGCCCGCCCGATTCGTTTAAGCAACGGAATTACTTCTCCTTAAGAGTAAGAGTGATTTCGCTCTTGTAGGTCTTGCTGCCGTTCACGATCTTGCCGTTGACAACCCAGCTGCAGTAATCAACATCGTTTTCGCTGTAGAAATCAACAGTGCCGTCTGCGGAGCCATTGAAGACATAGTTGCCGACACCGTTCAGATCGTAGTGGAAAGACTTGCCGTTAAGCTTGAAATCGCCCTTGAAGGGAGCTGCCTTGGTGAAGTTGATAAGGATGGTTCCTTCGTTGGTGAAGCTTACGTCCACGATATCGTAGTTAGTGATAACAACATCTTCGGGAACGCTCACATTCTGCTCCTTGAGCCACTTGTCGATATTGGCCATGGTAACAGGATAGGTGAAGAGCTTGCCGACACCAGCGGGCAGATCGCCACCGGAAACGCTGACCTTAAGATCATAGAGAGTCCATGCACGGTAGAGGTTGAATGCGGTTGTACCAGCCTGAGGAGCCTCAGTATTGGAGACAGTTGCTGTGGCGTTGATGGTCTGAGTGGGAGTGGTGATGGTAACAGTGTTGCCTTCAACCTTGATGGTGCCGAATCCGGGAACCTTGTATTCACCATTCTCATAGGTGTAAGGGAGAACTTCGACTTCTTCTTCGGTCTCAGCCTTTGTCTTCACGTAGGTAATGATAGCATAACCGGCTTCGGTGAATTCGATTTCCTTGACCTGCTTTGTGGCCGTAGGAACAACGTTGTTGACGGTAATCTTTTTCGCTGTCTCAACATACTCGGGAGCCTTGAATTCGGGCTCATCATTCGAGGGCTTGTTGTCCTTGTTGCAGGACACCAGTGCTACAGCAGACATTGCAGCTGCAACAAAAAGGATTTTTGAAAAGAGTTTCATATTCTTTATGTATTATATTGATTATCAATTAGAAAAGCCTGATCTGGGCACCTATTTTCACAACCGGCATGAAGCCTTTGAGATAAGGAAGTTCGCCGGCGGCAAGCTTGTCGACGAGATCGTCGATCTGGCCTACGACAGGAGCATTGAAGGAATCCTTATGATCAAGCATTCCGGAAGTGATCTGCTGCTCCTTGCCTTTGGAATCGTAGCCGACAATGCTGATTCCGTCCACCTTCTGGACGCCGAGATCAAGACTTAGGCTCAGCCAGCTCTTGATATTGCATACGCGACCCCAGCCAATACCGAAATAAGGCCTCATGGCGCTCTTGCTCTTCAAATCGAGATGAAGGATACCATCCTTATCGGGAGCAATCTCAGCCTTTGCGCCGGTGGCATCATCTTCAAGCTTCACGAACAGTGTAGAAGGATCATCGTTCGGGAAAGCCTGCTTGAGCTGCTTGCTGATATCGGCCGTTGCGCCGATATAGTTGTTTCCGGCAAGCAGACCTGCCATACCGACAGTGACGTGGAAACTACCCTTCTTGGAAAGATAGATATCCAGATAGCCGGCTGCATCTCCGGGGATGACACCCTTTACAAGAATGTCTTTCAAGTCAACGGTTTTGCCATTGATATCGTGCGAGCCGAGATCGGGAACGGTATACTGAAGAGGATAAACCTGGTCAGGAACACCCACCGAATATGTGCCGCGGATCTGGAAGTGACCGCCAAGAGGCACAGCGACAGTTGCACCGAGGCCTTCCATCACACCGCCATATACGCCGATGCCAAGATGATTGACAAGGCCATAGCTGCGTTCACCCTTGACTTTCTTCTCCTTAACTACTTTTACTTCTTTAACCTTCTTCTCCTTGACCTTTTTCTCCTTCTTCGCCTTTTCTGGCTCGACCACAGGTTCTTCAGCGGCCGGCTCGACAGGGTCTACAACCACGGTCTCGGGTGCAAGCACCACAGGGGGATTCTGGGGAACGTCAAACTCTTGCGCAGAAATGCCTGCCGGAATGAACATCAGCGAGGCAGCAAGAACAGCAAATGAAAGCTTATTCATATAGAGGTTATTAAAACTATTCGTACTTAACAAGTTACAAAGTTATAAAAAAGATGCAAAAAACAATGAAAACGTGGCATCATTGAGTATGAATACTCATTCTTTTTCCTTGGCTACTACCGGATTACCGTAAATGTGCCAGAAAATGTCCCGCAGGCGCGCCTTGTCGAGTTTACGCTCCGCCCTTGCAAGTTTATGCTCGGTATATTCCTTGAATTTGTCAAGGTCTTCTGCAGTGTATTTATCGGAATACCTGGTGCCTCCGGTCATCAGATCATACCCCATATAATTGGTTTTCCAGAGCTTGTATCCAGACACAATGCGCTCATCCAGGATACGGCGTATTTCCTGGTATCTGTCGTTTTTCTCATACCACGAAGAGCGCGTAATCTCCCTGTCGGTCAAAGGTGCTCCAACCGAAAGATGAATTCCTCCCTTCCATTGACGCAGGCCGGTGAGGATGCTGTGCATGTCCTCATCTTCCTTTTTGTGATACTCCCCTGACACCTCCTTGATAAGAACTTCGCGCGCCTTGCGGAAATCGCAGGGTTCATATTCGTAGGATATGGACATGGGAACTATGTTGAGTTCCTTGAAATTGGATTTGAAATCCCCTTCCCCGCTCATGTCGAACATCTTGAGCAGGCCCTGTTCAGTAAGGTCCAGGCCATTCTTTGTACGCCCCTCACGCTGGGCGATCCATACCGAACTCTTTCCGGAAGTTACCTCGGAGCGGATGAACTTGGAGAGGATCTGCGACGACAGGTAAACTTCCCTGGCGGATATGCCACGTATCACCGTAATCATCCGGTTGGACCTCAGCAGGGTCTCCACCACCCCGTTCGCCAGCAGATTGCTGCCCACGCAGATTTCGGTGAGGGGGATATTGTTTAGCATGAGCATCCACTGGGTCAACGCAGGATCCAGCACAATATCCCTGTGGTTGGAAACCGCCAGGAACTTTCCGCCCAGTTTGCGAAGGTTTTCCACACCATCATATGTGAATCCGGAAGAAGAGCGGCCGACAATGACACTCACAGCCTTAGCAACAATCGAGTACTGGAAGTCGTCCACCCCCTTGATGTTCAGAAGCATCTGCTTGAGGGTGCCAATGGGAAATTCCGGAAAGATGTATTTGCTGATAACGGGCATCGCAGGATGCCTGGCAAGCTTATGAAGCGCGGCTACTGCCTCTTCATCGTTATATGGCTGAATATTCTCAAGATCTTCCATATTGCTAATCGCGTCTGAATAATAAAGAACTGTCACCGTAGCTCAGGAATCTGAAACCGCGGTCCAGGGCAAAGTTATAAATAGTTTTCCAATCTCCGCCTACAAAAGCAGAAACAAGCAGGATCAGGGTACTTTCCGGCTGATGGAAATTGGTAACCATCATATCCACTATTCGGAATTGGAATCCGGGGACTATGATAATACGGGTGCCAAGTTTGAATTCGTGCAGAGAATTTGCTTCTAGGTAGGAAATGATTGCGTCCAGTGCTTCCTCTGTGGTGTAGGGATAATCCCTTTCGTAGGGCGCCCACTGGGTGACATCCTCCGGAGCCCCCTTTTCGATTATGGTCACACCTGCATAAAAGAGGGATTCAAGGGTTCGGACCGACGTGGTGCCTACTGCCACACAGGTACGGTTGCCGGAACGAAGCTTTTTCAATAGCTCTATGCTGACGGAGAATGGCTCCCGGTGCATAGGGTGTCCGGCTATGCTGGAACTTTTTACGGGCAGGAAAGTGCCCGCACCTACATGCAGACAAACATTTTGAGTATCAATGGATTTAGCACGAATATTTTCAAGCACAGCTTCAGTAAAATGAAGGCCGGCTGTAGGTGCCGCTACCGAACCTCTGATATGTGCATATAGAGTCTGGTAACGTTCCAGATCAATAGCCTCGGTTTCTCTGTTGAGATATGGAGGGATTGGCACCTGACCGCACTCTTCCAGCACTCTGGAGAATGCTTCGCCACCCTCCCAACTGAATTCCACCACACCTGTCTGACCATCGAGTGAGACCAGCGAAGCGCTGAGATGCATGGCATCCAGGGTTGATCCAGATGGGCAGTCGTATGAGAGAATATCCCCTTTCCAGCGCTTTGAATTGCCGATTACACATTTCCACTGGCAGTGCTCCGTAGCCGCAAAACTAAGATTATACTCAACTGGCTGGACAGGTTCCAGGCAGAATATTTCGATATGGGCCCCTGTAGAACGCCTGAAGTGCATGCGGGCAGGCACGACACGCGTATCATTGAATATCATCAATGCACCTGACGGGAGGAAATCCGGCAAATTTCTGAAAACAGACTCTGATGGAATACCATCTTTATAAACGAGCAACTTCGATGAATCTCTTTGAGGCAGAGGATATTTTGCTATTCGCTCGTCCGGGAGCGGATAGTTGTAGTCTTCTATTCTGATATCAGGTATCATAGTGCAAAGGTAATCATTTTTATTGGTCAAAGCGTGAGGCAAAAACTACGACAAAATACTGATTAGATTATTAACATTATTAAATTTGAGTGACAGAATTGAAACGTTTACAAATGTTTTTAACAAAAATCAACAAATAAAAAGAAAGGTAGCATAAGAAATGCTTATATAAATGATAAACTATATATAATCAACTTAAAATCAATTGCTTAACTATTAATTTATAAATTAGTACTCTAGGATAAGGAAGGATTTACTTCATTAAAATATGCTAATCTGCTCTCAAGCCTTATCCAATACATTGTTATTCTATATTAGTTATTTGATTATTAGGTAATTATTAAATCATGCCTAATTTTATACTTTACATTTATTCAATGGTTTTTACAAGAAAGACCTATTAACATTTACAAATTTGAACACTTGCAATTACAAATATTATTCTTACATTTGTAAAAATTTGTTTAGAATTATGAATTCACGTCTTCAGCAGTTTTTGAACGCAGAGAACCTGACTCAGGCCCAATTTGCCGACAGCATTGATGTTGCAAGGGCAAGCATCTCCCATATTCTGGCAGGAAGGAATAAACCCGGCTTCGAATTCATAGAGAGTTTAGCCAAACACTACCCTGCCCTGAACATTGAATGGTTCATTACTGGCAAAGGCCGTATGTACAAAACGGCCTCTGAACCTGCTCAGGAGCCTGTCCGGTCCTCTCTGCCCCAACCAGAGGACGACGGAGGACTGCTGTTTGGAGAGGATATCAACAATACTAAAAGTATTCCTTTAGATAACAATGTTCAATCATTTGCCAATCAACGATATATAAAGAAGATTGCAGTGTTCTATTCAGATGGAACATTCGAAGAGTATTCCAACGGAAAAGAATAATTGGTATCTTTGACCTCATGAATCCGGTCAAAGCTTCAATATGCACAATCGGCGATGAGATCCTAATCGGACAGATCGTCGACACCAACTCCTCCATGATTTCCAGGGCATTGGGCGCCATAGGCGTCCGCACCAGCCATATGCTGTCCCTTGCCGACGATCGTTCAGAAATCATCAACCTTCTGTCTAATGAGCTCAGTAACAACGAGATAGTCATATCTACAGGGGGACTTGGCCCCACCAAGGACGACATCACCAAGGATGCGCTTGCCGAACTCTCCGGAAGCCACTCATACGTGAAGCATGAAGAGCAGGAAGCCATAGTGCATAAGATATTGAAAGCCAGAGGTCTTGATGTGTTGGAGAGCAATCTGAAGCAGGCTTTGGTGCCGGATACCTGCGAGGTTATTGTCAACCGTCGGGGCACAGCTCCCATTATGGTTTTCCGCTTCCCTGCCGAGCGTTTCGGCCACACGGCCGTGCTTTATGCAATGCCCGGGGTACCATATGAGACCGAAGCAGCCTTGCCAGATGTGATAAATGACATAAAGCTACACTTTAGACTAGGAAATGTTTATCACAAAACAATAATGACTTATGGCCTTGCAGAGTCTGCGCTTTCTGAGCTCATCGCCCCATGGGAAGACAGTCTGCCGGCCGATATGCACCTGGCCTATCTTCCCAATCCCCTCACAGGCGTGCGCCTGCGCGTTTCGGTATATGATGCCGGGAAAGACACAGAAAGCCGCGTAAACGCCCGTATAGAGGCCCTAAAGCCCCTTCTGGGGGACAATCTGTACTCCGAGCAGGATGACACCATTGAAGCCGTTGTAGGGCGCCTCCTGAAGGCATCTGGAAGAACTCTCAGCGTTGCCGAGTCCTGTACGGGAGGAGAGATAGCACATCTAATCACTACGGTACCCGGATCATCCGAATATTTCCTGGGTTCAGTAACCTCCTATGCACCCGAAATCAAGCAGAAAATACTTGGCGTGAAGGCAAGCATAATTGAAGAAAAAGGTATAGTCAGCAGCGCTGTGGCCGAGGCCATGGCCGAGGGGGTCAGACGAGTCACCGGCAGCACTTTTTCAGTGGCTACTACAGGGTGGGCAGATGCCTATGGAGATGAGCGTGAACCCGCCGGCACGGTATGGGTTGGAGTATCCGGTCCGGATGGAACAAAGAGCAAAAGATTCCAGTACAAAGGGGACCGAAGACGCAATATCGAACGCTTCGCAGCGTCTGCTCTCGACTTTTTACGCCGTTACATCAGCAAATAGGCTAACGACTTGATTTATAATAAAGGTAACAATATTGTTAATTAGTATAACAATGTTGTTACCTTTACATTTATACACTATAAATACAGCTTATTTCTGCGAAGAAATCACGCGTAGAACGTTCTGGAAGGCCATTTTCTCTATATCAGACAGGCAAAAGCCCCTATTCTTAAGCCCATCCACTAAAAGCGGGAACTTTTCTATACTTTCGAGCCCCTTTGCAGTGTGATTTATGCCGTCGTAGTCTGTGCCTAGACCAACGCTTTCCACCCCGGCAACCTTCACCGCATATGCGATATGATCGAGAACAATGTCCATCCCGGGCATTGCTCTTCCATCCGGATTATCATCATCGTAATCGGCAAAAGAGTCAGTCAGAAAACAAGGGAAAATACTCATGCAGACCACCCCTCCCCGGGAGGCAATTCCACGCATCAGATCATCCGGGATGTTGCGCTTGTGGGAGCAGAGGGAAGAGCAGCATCCATGGGTGTAAGCGACCGGCTTTTCCGAGATCTCAAGAACATCCATGACCGTAGCGTTGGAGGTGTGGGCAACATCCACCGTCATCCCGATTTCGTTCATCTCCCCTATCAGTTCCCGGCCAAGGGGACTAAGGCCACCCCATCTTCCCTGGCCTGTGCAGGAATCGCAGATGTCGTTGTCGGCACTGTGGCAGAGGGTAACGTAGCGCACGCCCTCGGCGTAGAGCTCCTGAAGCACGCCTTCGCGTCCCAGAAGGGCTGAGCCGTTCTCCAGGCCCAGAAACACGGACACGAGGCCTTTCGAGGCATTTCTGGCCATTTCCGAGGCATTTCTGGCGAATGCGGCCTTGTCGGGATTCGCAGCCACCTGCCTTTTAAGCTCCTTCAGCAGAGTGAACGCATATTCGGTGGCTTCACCATTGGATAGTTTTGCGGGTATATACAAGGCGAAGAACGACCCGGTCACTCCGCCCCGGAGCATCTTGGGAAAGTCGACCTGCACCCCGGGATTGTCTTTCCCGAAGTCCCGGCCACGATACATTTGAGTTGGCGCATCGCAATGAGTATCAAGTATATACATAACTTATCTAATCTAACAGTTCACCCCATTCCTCGGTCTTGGCATCAAGCTCACGCTTGCATTCCAGATACTCCCTGGTCAGTTCCATTATGTCATCATCTTCCTTGGGAGCAGAGAGCACAGCTTCTATGGCTTTCATCCTGGCCTCCAGCTTCTCAATCTCCTTCTCGAGATACTCCACCCTGTTGCGGCGTTTCTTCTCTTCCTTGCTCTTGGCCTTCATTACTTGAAAAGAGAGCGCCGGGGCAGTAGTCCCCTCCTCCGACCGTCCGGCAAGCCGGACCCCTCCCATCTCCGATGGGTCCCTCCCGTTACAGCCACGGGGGGCTATGTCTCCGGATGGGACTCTGTCCCGGCTTACCCGTTCCAGTTCCTGCAACGACTCCAGTCGCCTCTTGGCAAGGAAGTCGGAAACGCCGCCAAGGAACTCCCGGACTTGGCCATCCCGGAACTCATACAACTTGTCTACCAGGCCATCGAGGAAATCGCGGTCGTGTGAAACGATCACCAGTGTGCCGTCGTAGGCTTTCAGAGCCTGTTTCAGTATGTCTTTGGACTTGATGTCCATATGGTTGGTGGGTTCGTCCAAAGCGAGCAGATTATGGCTCTGAAGCATCAGCTTGGCCATTCCAAGGCGCGCACGCTCCCCTCCGGAAAGCACCGAAACACGCTTGTCTATATCCTCACCACGGAAGAGGAACTGGGCCAGGATATCCCGCAGCTTGGCGCGGATATCACCTACTGCGATGCGGTCCAGGGTGCTGAAAACTGTCTCTTTCTTATCCAGCACATCCTCCTGATTCTGGGCAAAATAACCGAAATCGATGTTGTGCCCCAAACGGGATTCGCCTGAAATCGGATCCAACTCCCCTACAATCACCCGCATCATTGTGGTCTTACCCTCGCCGTTACGGCCCACGAAAGCGACCTTCTCTCCCCTCTTGATTTCTATGTTTGCATCGCGGAAAACAACTTTCTGGGGGTAACCGACAGTGAGGTCTGCACATTTGTAGGCAATGTCTCCTGAACGGGGAGCAGGAGGGAACTTGACCGTAAGGGTGGCATTATCCGTTTCGTCTATCTCGATCCTTTCCAGTTTCTCCAGGGCCTTGATGCGGCTCTGCACCTGATTGCTCTTGGTGGGCTTGTAGCGGAAAGCACGGATGAAATCCTCCGTTTTCTCAATCATGCGCTGCTGATTCTCGTAGGCGGCCGTCTGCTGGGCGATGCGCTCTGCGCGCAGCTGGGTGTATTGTGTGTAGGGAACCTTATAGTCGTAGATGCTCCCCAGCATCAGCTCAACAGTACGGGTGGTAACAGTATCCAGAAACTTGCGATCGTGGGACACCAGCATCACCGCCCCTTTATAATCTTTAAGGTAGCCCTCCAGCCACTCAATGGACTCAATGTCCAAATGGTTGGTTGGCTCGTCCAGCAGGAGCAGGTCCGGATGCTGAAGGAGGATCTTTGCAAGCTCTATTCGCATATTCCATCCCTGGCTGAAGGTTTCGGTCGGACGCGACAGCTCGGAAGGAAGGAAACCGAGGCCGCGCAAGGTTCTCTCCGCCTGCACCTGGGGAGGCTCCGAATGGTAGACTGCAAGCTTGTCGTTAAGCTCGTTCAGGCGCTCTATCAGGGCTATATATTCCGCTGATTCATAATCACTTCGCTCTGTAAGCTCCCGGGTAATCCCTTCCACCTCGCGCTCCGCGGAATTGCTCTCGTCGAAGGCGGTCATTGTCTCTTCCAGAACGCTGCGGCCCTTGTGATGCTCCATCAACTGCGGCAGATAGCCGATCGTAACATGCTGAGGCTTGTCTACACTTCCGGATGTGGCATTCATCTCGCCGCAGATAATCTTCATCAGAGTACTCTTGCCCGCACCGTTCTTTCCGACAAGGCCTATCTTGTCGGATTCACTGATATGGAAGTTGATGCGGGAGAAGAGTTCCCAGCTGCCGAAGCTAACGGTCAGGTTGTTGATGGAGATCATCTGTCATACTTCTCCATCAATTTGCGGAATTGCTCGGGGCAACCCATTATGCGTCCGGTATTGGAATTCAGGAACCCCAGAACCACTGTGCCATCGGCGCAGAGCACCCCATCCTGATTATAAACAGCTTGCTTCACGGTGAGTTTGGCAAGGGGCATACTCTCTATTTCCGCTATCACGCGGAGGGTATCCCCTATCTTTGCCGATGCATGAAACCGCATCTGAACGCTCACTACCGGGAAGACAATGCCATCCTCGGCGCATTTCTCCACCCCGTAGCCCCAGGAAGCGATCATCTCATCCCGGGCGCATTCGAAATAGCGGAGATAGTTGCTGTGATGCACGATTCCCATGGGATCTGCCTCATAGTAGCGTACAGGGAAAGTGGTTTCAAAATGTATCATGATCAAAGGGCTTTGAGAGCATTTTCAAGGGCCTCGATACGCTGGAGGGCATCGGCCTCCTTCTTGCGCTCAACGGCTATCACTGCCTCGGGCGCATGCGATACGAACGCCTCGTTGGAAAGCTTGCGGCGAACTCCTTCCAGGAATTTCTTCTGATAGTCAAGGTCTGCCTGCAGTTTCTTCCTTTCCTCATCCACATTCACAAACTCGGCGAGGGGAACGCTCATCTGAACGGTGCCAACTATGAAAGATGCAGCGGCGCCTTCAGCATTCCCGGACTTAACTTTCACATTTCCAAGCTTTTCCAACACCGGAACCAGCTCGGACAGGGAATCATCGGCAATATAGAGATCCAGGGCCTGCTTGGGCGCGACACCCTTCTGTGCGCGAATCGCGCGGATATTCACTATTGCATCCTGAACCAAAGCGAATTTTGCCAGGAAAGCGGCATCGAACGGCCCTGCGACAGGAGTACGCTGATACATGATAGTCTCGCCGGCATTCCTGTCCTCCATGCTCTGCCAGAGTTCCTCTGTAATGAAAGGCATTACGGGGTGAATCAGTTTGATGAGCTTGTCGAAGAAAACGACTGTGGCATCGAAAGTCGCACCGTCTATAGCTTCGCCAAATGCAGGCTTGATCGCCTCCAGATACCAGCTGCAGAAATCGTCCCAGAAAAGCTTATAGATGGCCATGAGGGCATCTGAAATGCGGAACTTGGAGTAGTGATCCTCCACCTCAGTGATGGTGCGGCTGAGCAGATTGTCGAACCACTTCACGGCTACCAGCGCCGAATTGGGCTGGACAGCCTTGGTATCCACACGCCAACCGTTGATCAGGCGCCATGCATTCCATATCTTGCCGCAGAAATTACGACCCTGTTCCACCTGGCCTTCATCGTAGAAGATATCGTTTCCGGCAGATGAGCAGAGAAGCATGCCTATACGCACTGCGTCCGCACCGTACTTAGCAATAAGGTCCAGCGGATCCGGGCTATTGCCCAGGGTCTTGCTCATCTTGCGGCCCAGTTTGTCACGCACTATACCTGTGAAGTACACATTGGAGAAAGGCTCCTTACCCATGAACTCCTCGCCTGCCATAATCATTCTGGCGACCCAGAAGAAGATAATATCCGGACCGGTGACCAGGTCGTTAGTAGGATAATAATAGGAAAGGTCCCTGTTGGGTTTGTGCTCAGGATGCCCGGGCATTTCGGAGTCAAACACGCTGATGGGCCAGAGCCAACTGCTGAACCAGGTATCCAGCACGTCTTCATCCTGCCTGAGGTCCTCAGCCTTAATGGAAGGATTGATGGCCTGGGCGGCCTTGAGGGCCTCTTCGGCAGTAGCTTCCACCACATAGCTGCCGTCCGGCAGATAGTATGCAGGGATGCGCTGTCCCCACCATAGCTGGCGGGAGATGCACCAGTCGCGGGCGTTCTCCATCCAGTGGCGGTAGGTGTTCATATACTTGTCTGGAATGAATTTCGTGCGCCCGCTCTCGACAGTTTCCAGGGCCACCTTTGCCAGGGTTTCCATCTTGAGGAACCACTGCGCGCTGAGCTTGGGCTCGATAACGGCGTTGGTGCGCTCGGAATAACCCACGGGAGAGGTATAGTCTTCTATTTTGAGAAGGTTGCCGGACTCTTCCAGCATCTTCACTATCTTCTTGCGGGCCTCGAAACGGTCTTCGCCCACCAGGATCTGCGCCTTCTCGTTAAGGTGTCCGTGGTCGTCGATAATCTCCAGGACAGGCAGGTTATGACGGAGTCCGATTTCATAGTCGTGAACGTCATGCGCAGGGGTTACCTTCAGGCAGCCGGTGCCGAAATCCATCTCCACATAGTCATCTTCGATAACAGGTATCTCCCTGTTGATCAAGGGGATAAGCACCTTCTTGCCTTTCAGCCAGAAGTGCCTTTCATCCTTGGGATTCACGCATATTGCAGCATCGGCCATAATGGTTTCCGGGCGGGTTGTGGCTATCACCAGGTACTTGTCGGTAGGATTGCCGGCACCGTCGGAAATATAGTATTTAAGATGGTAGAAATGGCTCTGGGTATCTTTGTGGATTACCTCATCATCGCTCACGGCGGTGAGGGCTTCAGGATCCCAGTTGACCATGCGAACACCTTTGTATATCCATCCCTTCTTGTAGAAATAGACGAAGGTGTTTATAACAGCCTTGGAAAGGTCCGGATCCATAGTGAACTTGGTGCGGTCCCAGTCGCAGGAAGCACCCAGCTTGCGAAGCTGCTGAAGGATGATTCCACCGTGCTCTTCTTTCCATTCCCAAGCATACTTCAGGAACTCCTCGCGGGTGATATCCTCTTTGGAAATGCCCATGCCCTTGAGTTTTGCCACCACCTTGCTTTCCGTGGCGATGGAGGCATGGTCCGTGCCGGGCACCCAGCAGGCGTTCTTGCCGTCCATGCGCGCCTTGCGGATGAGAACATCGTTCAGGGTATTGTTGAGCACATGGCCCATGTGAAGGATACCCGTCACATTGGGCGGAGGAATCACGATGGTGTAGGGCTCACGTGAGTCGGGCTCTGAGTGGAAGCACCTGTTGTTGATCCAATAAGAATACCACTTGTCCTCAACTTCGGAGGGATTGTATTTAGCGTTCAGTTCCATAACTTGCAAATTTAATCAATTCCTCGTAAACTTTATGTACGGGGAAGCCCATTACATTGTAAAAAGAGCCGTCTATGCCGGTAATGGCAGCATAGCCTATCCATTCCTGGATGCCATAGCCGCCTGCTTTGTCGTAGGGCTTGAATGTATCTATGTAATAATCTATTTCTTCGTCCCGTAGATCCCGGAAACGGACCAGGGTGGAGTCGGTCACCGTTTCGATATGTGAGAGGTCCCTCACCGTTACCGCCGTAATCACCTCATGGGTGCGGCCGGAAAGCGCCTTCAGCATGGATACAGCTTCCTCTCGCGTATGGGGCTTGCCCATTATCAAGCCATCGAGCAGGACCATTGTGTCCGACGTGATAAGGATTTCACCTTCTTCCAGTTGGCGGTGGAAGCCCTTCGACTTGCCCTCGGACATAAGCGCAGGCACCTCAGAATGAGGCGTATCCGGCGCAAAAGTCTCCTGGAAAGTGTTCTTAGTATCCACCTCGAATTCCACATCGAGGCCGGAGAGCAGCTCACGCCTGCGGGGGGATCCGCTCGCCAGTATGACCTTCTTACCCTTGAGATCCATCGTCAGAATATCTTCACGTAATCATCGTCCTCGAAATACCATTTGCCCTGCTCGCGGAGGACGTACTCGATCAGTTCGCGGAGGCATCCCTTGCCGCCCGGAAGATCGCAGATATAATCCGCTTCCTTCATGGCGTCTCTCGAGGCATCTGCCGGCACTGCACCTATCCCTGCAGCCTTGATTACCGGCACATCGGGCACATCATCACCTATATAAAGCACCTCGGAGCGGTCCAGGCCATGTCTCGCGCAGAAATCATCCAGCGCCGCAATTTTGCCACGGCACTGCATGTAAATATCTTCAGGGGCCATTCCGCAGGTCGTGAAGCGGTTGCGTACGCCCTCGGTCTCCCCTCCAGTGAATACTGCAAGATGATAGCCCCTCATGAGGGCCACCCTGATTGCAAAGCTGTCCTTGGCATTGAATACCCGGACCATTTCATGACTGTCATAAGCCAGAAGGCTGCCATCGGTCAGCACACCATCCACATCGAATGTGATGGCCTTGATCTTCTTCCACTTGTTCATTACGACTTGGTTCCCCCGTTGGGCATCATGTCAGCCAGATTAAAGGTATTTCCCTTGGCGGCGCCTTCAAGCATGATAGGGCCGAATTGGGATTCATACTTGCCCACATTTTCCATAAGGGCGTTGAGCAGGCGTTTCACATGCTCGGGGCTCATGACTATGCGATTGTTGATCTTGGGGCCAGGCATTCCGGGAAGGGTGCTAGCGAAATCTATGACGAACTCACTGCGGGAATGGGAAATGATGGCAAGGTTGGAATATGAACCGCTGGCGATCTGGGGGTCCAGATTGAGGTTCATGGTGTTTTCTTTTTTACCGTCCATAGCGTCAATAACTTTTACGGTGCGAAGATACATAAAAAAAATGAGCTGTGACCCTCACGGGCAACAACTCATCTAACCACATAATTAATAACACTAAAACTAATAACCAATAGGCTGAAGGATCAGA
>DGUE01000067.1 GCA_002393895.1 Bacteroidales bacterium UBA4318 | reverse complement strand
ACACGGAAGTGAAGGACTCGGTGCCCACGCTGATGATGGCGATGCCGTCCAGGTACTCAGCCCACAGCGCCATGCCCATGAGGGCAAAGCTCTCGCCCACAGCGGTGGAGTAGTTGCCGTTGGCATGGAAGCCGATCAGGTTGGTCTCGCCCTGCACGGTGTAGTCCAGACCCAACTGGGCAAACTCGGAATCGGAGGGGTCAATGTAGTACAGGTCGATGTTCTCCACGGGCAGCGCAATCACGGTGCCACGGGCCACGTCGGGCGCGGACAGCAGGAACAGCACGGAGTAGCCCATGAAGTTCTGCACGTAGTTCAGGCCGAACTGGGTCTGCACAGTGATGTCGGCAGCGCCCAGGTATTCGTACAGGTCCAGTACGTTGGCAAAGCCCACCACGTTGGTGACGGTCTTGCGCATGGTGTTGAACTTGTTCAGCACCTCGCCCTTGGCCTTGGCGAGAGCGGCCTGCCAAGTGGAGGCAACGCCGGTCAGTGCGCCGGTGTTCAGGAAGGTGTAGAACCGGGTCAGGACATTGCTCTGCAGCTCATTCAGGAAAGCCTCGTCGCTCTTCTGGACAGCGATGGACGCGCCGTACTTCTCCACATCTTCGATGGGCACGGCCTTGGCATACTTCTCCAGGGACAGGTCAGCCATGCCAGCCTTGGTGATGGTCGCCTTGCTGTAGGGGATCACAGCACCGGCGGGAACATTGCCGCTTTCCAGCGCAACAGACGCAGAGTAGGTCACCAGCGCAGTGCCGGGGGCCTTGCGGATGGGGCGCATAATGCCCAGAACGGTGCGCAGGGCGTCCCAGTTCGCGCCGAAGCGGGTAACGAAATCGATTTCACGGGCCGTAATGTTGGTATAGACATTCGGCAGAGAGTCACGGGGATTGGTGAAGGTTTCAACATTGGTCACAGCCATGTTTTTTCATTCCTTTCTATCTGAATAGTGTGAGGTTTTCGGCGATTGCCTTCTGGCGCTCGGTGGTGTCCTTGATGGCAAGGATCTCCTTCTTGGTCATCGTGTTGCTGCCGCCGGGCGGGGTTTCGGGCTTGTCGCCCTTGCTGCCGGTGGTGGCGACATACTCGCCCCATTCGGACTTGATGCCTTCCCGCTGCTTGCCTTCATCCTTGATGGCGTCGCCGTCCAGCTCCAGTGTGTCGAAGTCCGTCATCTTCACGATGCGGGCGTGGAACTTCTCGGGGATGTTCTCTGCGGTGAGCAGCTTGCGGAAAGCGGCCTCCTTCTTCGCATGCGTTTCCTTGCCTGCGACTTCGGCCTTGTAGTTTTCGTAGGACTGATTGAGCTTGTCGTAGTCCGACTTGGATACCCAATCCTTCCCGCTCTCATAGGCGTCCAACTTCTTCTGAACGCCGTCCAGTTTGTCGGCTTCTGCCTTATACTTGGCAAGGTCATCCTTCAACGTATCAACCACGCCCAAATGGAGCGCGATCAACTTGTTCTCGATGTCCTCCGTATGGGCATCGCCGAGGATATTGCGGATTTCACCGCGACTGAATCGAGTTGCCATGACATACTCTCTCCTTTGCTTCGGTGGCAGTTCTTTGCCATTTGAGATAATAGGCGGTGCTTCGCCCTGGTATAAAAACAGCGCCCGAAGGCGCTGGATTTATCATGCATTTTGAAGGTTCTTCTTAAAAATGCGCTTGTATTCGTCCGCGTAATTGAGGAACGCGGGTCTGAGATGGGGCTGGGAGCGGACAAACCAGCCCAGATGCCATTCGCCATCGTCTCCCAGGTACCACCATGGATCTACATCGTGGTGTCCGCGCTCGGCGTTGTTGATGACCCAGTCAGGCGGCGCTTCATAGTTGGGACCGGTGCCCAGTTCCTGGTACGCAGCCCAGTCGAGAGGACTGCCCACGCGCACAGTGTCGTTCTCAGGAATGACTTCCTTCATGTAACTGTCACGTAGTGCGCCGGTATCCACCGGGGCGAGGGCGCGAACATGCTTCACAGCAGCGTCCCCGATCTCGTTCAGGGTCTTTTCCTTGGCCCTGGGCAGAGCACGGAGCAGTTTGTCCATGTTGTTCACGTCCACCCTAAAGGAAAACGTTGGCATGTTCTCACCCCTTTAGCCACCGTCTGTGCAGTTTCTCCAGCTCCACCTCGCCCCCGGCCTTCCTTATCTGGGCATCCCGCCACTTTCGGTAGGCGGAGGTTTGTGTGGGCAGCAGTTCCCGGCTGTATTCACCTGGGGATTTTCCCGCGAGATGCACCGCCATGCGGCATCTGCATCTGTACGTCTCCTGCGGAGGCGCTTCCGGGTCGTGAGGATAGCGAAGGTCGCCATACAGCCCATGAAACTTCTCCCCCACCTTGATTGTGGTGCCGTGGAGATGTTTGTGGGAGGTACGGACGTTCATGTCCATAATTGCCAGCCACGTCTCCTCCACATCGAGGCCCATGTGCTGCGCTTCTCTTCCCAACAGATACGCCCCGGAGTCAGAAGCGCCATAGATGGAAGCCCTCGCAGCCGAAATCATTTCGCTTTTCCGGGCCTTTGCCATGAGAAAAGCGGCCTTGCGCGGGATCTCTTCGGGCTTTTCCACCTGAAAAACGGCAGAACGCACCGCTATTTTGAGCCGTTGCTCGTTATATGATGTATCCTTGCCCCGTTTCAGCTTGCGCCGGGGCAGGGATATTACCTTTGCGTTTTCAAGTCCGGCCACAATCGCCTCTGTAATGGGCCACATCTCCACCCCGGACAGCGCCATGACGTAGGCGGACTCGTTCATGCCAGCCGCAAAAGCGGATACAAGCCCGTTATTTATCTCGTCAATGGTGCTTCCGTTGGCACGAGTGAAGTCCTGGGCGATGATCCTGCGCAGGAGCACCCATCTTGGCCCGGAAAACGCGCCCATAATCCGCATGCGGTAGTCTGTCGGCTTTTCCCCTGTGCGGGGCTGCAGGGCGTTTAATTTTGGTCTGAGAAACGACCTTAGTCTGTCCTCTGTACGCTCCTGCGGACTGCTGTAAATGCTTGGAAGGGCGTTCAAGACGCGCTTGAGCGCCTCGTCGCCGGGATGCCTGTCATTCACAGCGCCTCACCGCCAACATCGTTCACGTCCGTCATCTCGGTGCGCTCAGTCCGCTCGTCTACTTCCCCGTCTCTCTCAGCAAGAATGGGGTCAATCTCGTCCACCGTGATCCATGGTAGCTTCTCCAGAATCGCCCGTTCGGACAGATGCTCCGCCGCCATGATAATCATTTGAGTCTGTTCAAGCTGGTTGGAGATGCGGTTGCGCTTGTACTGCGGAACGTCCTTGATGTCCAGCAGCTTCAGCACCCTGCGGATGAAGTCGGTGACACGCGCCTCCAGCGCATCCGTCTCTTCCTCCAACGCCTGATATGCCGCTTCAATCTCGGTGGCGGTGCGGTCGCCGGTGTTGATGTTGGTCACATCCAGGGCACCGAACGCCTCATAGATGCTGTTCCTGATGTGCTTGAGGTAGGCTGTTCGCGCCTCATAGGGCACTTGCTGGGTGTACGGCGTCACGGAGCTGTTGTCCAGGTCCGCCACGCCGATGTGCTGGAACAGCAGCCTTTCCCGGAACTCTTTCAGGGCATTGTCATCCATGCCCAGGGAGCCGCCAATCAGCCAGTAAATCTGTGCGCAGTCCTGCAAATCATTGGCAAATCCCGACTGGATCAAGTCGTAGGAGTCAATCGCCGCCTGCATGCCCACCAAAGTGGAACATTCGTTCTTTCCGTAATAGGGTATAATGGGAATGTCGGAGAAGCGGTTCTCATATCCGATAATCTCCTCGCCCTCGGCCTCGGTGGTGCTGACCACGATGTTGTAGCCATGCTTCGGCTCGTACACCGCCAAATCAAGCCCCTTGGAGCCGTCCCTGGTGCGGTACTTGGTCAGGCCGTCCGCCTCATACAGCACAGCCGTCACCGGCCTGTGCTCCCAGTCCAGCGACCAGAACCGAATGCCAGCCCTCAGGCGCCCATCGGTTTCGTCCAACAGGGGCACAAACTCCGTCAGCGGGAACAGGGTGAATGTGTAACCCTCGGAAGAGTCATAGCTTACGTAGCAGTAGCTCTTGCCGCTTATTTCCCCGGAATACACCACGTCATAGGTGTTGGTGTCGAAGTCATCCCCCAGCGTTTCCTTCGTTTCGTCCACCTTCACAGGCTCACCATTCGGCCCGGTGATGGTATTCACATGGTCGATAAAGCTCACACCGTTCCCCAGAAGATAACTCACTCTCTGAGTGTTCAGCCGATGGAAGAAGTTGGACGCAATTTTGTTATTGCTGGTGGTCGGGTCCTGCACCTTCAACCCAGAAGCAGTAAACAACTCCCGCGTGATATTGTTGATCGTCACATTTTCCTGACGGTCATACAGCATGGCGTCGTACGCCTTTTTATACTCCGGGCTGTTCCTGTGATCCTTGATCGCCCGGGCAATGAACTGCTCCCGTTCCTTTGCAGCCTCGAAATCCTGAAATGTGAGCATTGTTTCACCTCATTGCACCAGCCCCGCCACCGGTGGTAAATATCCCCGGCCCGGAGACCCGGACCGTCTACTCTTCAAATATCCCCATGAACGCCATCATCATTTCCACGTCTTTCAAATTATTTGCTCGGTTCGAAGGACGCTCCGTTCATGGGGAAGAGCCGCCGCACGGATTTGAACCGTGAACCTGGTGATTACAAATCACCCGCTCTACCGTTGAGCTACACCGGCATGTACCTTTCCACGTCCCCGCCAACGCAGAAAGGAGGTGGGCAGGGGTGAAGCGGCCCTGCCCACTTTTGTTAATCCCATGTGCTATGCACACTCACCACTACAGCAGCACAGGCTCGTAATTGTAGCCGCCGCGCTTGTCGAAGTGCCGCGCTATACATGCCGCACTGTCAGCAGCATCGTCATGCGGCGATTCCTCTGTGTAACTCAATATCTGAGCCACATACCCTTTGTCTGTTCCGTCAAGAAAAACGACGTTCCCCCACCATTTTTTGAGGAACGTCGCTATCTTCAGATGCTTGTTCATGTCCTCATGATACGTTCGCGCACTGTATTCCCTGCGGACAATCTCCTTGGCCAGGTACCCCTTGTCCGCGTTCGTCTCCGTCAGGATCGGCGCACACAACAGCCGCTTGGCCTCTGAAACACAGGTGTCTATCACTGTGTCCACATGCTTGTGCCACATCTTCCCATACAGGTACAGGGTGTCACCCTGCCGCTTCCCGCATGTAAACGCTGTGTAGTCATCGCCGCCATACGCCGCGTCGATATGCGCTACACCGTCCCGGAAGAACGTCACATCGTCCGTGTACTTCGGATAGGTGGTGAACAACGCACCCTCCGCAGCCGCCCACAAGCCCAGAATGTACCTGTCGTACAACACCGTCCCCGCATACTCCGCTTTCAGGTTCACAACAAACTCCGGCGGCAAGAACGGGTTGTCATCTATACCATACGTCTGCGAGAAAATGTCTGCATCACTCTCTAAGAAATGATGCAGCCAGTGGTCAGGCCCCTGCGGGTTATACGTCCCATCAAAACACGAATACGCCTTGTCAAGTCGGGACTTCAACAGGTTGAACACGTCCTCCGACCAGTCCGCAACCTCGTCACCATAACAGTACTTAATCGAAGAACCACGAAGTTTCGATACCTGAGACAGTTTCTCCGCGCCCAGGCAGTAACACCGCTCACCAAATAACCTCGCGGTGTTGTCCGACCCGATGTACCCTACCAGGTCATCCCCGTACAGGTTCCGCATCGGCTCCAGTACGTTTCTCTCAATCGTGCTCTTCGTTACACCCAGGATGACCGCAAGCCCGTCCTTCCCTATTCGCTCCCGGATACGCATCGGTATGATCCACTTGAAATCCAAATACGTCTTCCCACTTCTCGTCGCCCCGCCTTTGAAGTTCCACCTGTGGTTGCCGTTCAGCACAAATTCCTTCTGCTTCGGCGTTAACAGCATGTCGTTCTCCTTTCGGGGCCGTACCTTGTTTTTTCCTGGAAAATTTTGGGGCGCAAGGTTAGAGTAGAAAAATATATGGGAGGTATCTCCTTCGGGCGGGGGCGCGGT
>DGUE01000110.1 GCA_002393895.1 Bacteroidales bacterium UBA4318 | reverse complement strand
CCGCAACTACGACCTGGTGCTGAACGTGGACGGCCTGTCCTCCGACGAAGCCGTGGATATCATTCTCGCATATATCAAGGCCCAGGGGAAGGCTATTTGATGCGGGAGCTGTAGCGGGTGGGCACCTTGCCTGTTGAAATCCGCTGCAATTTCTTCATTACCAGCTTCTTGCGTATGGGAGCCACAAGGTCGGTAAAGAGCACTCCGTCCAGGTGGCTGAACTCGTGTTCTATCATGCGGGCGGCAAAGTTGTCGAACTCTTCCACCTTCTTTTCGAGGTTCTCGTCGTAGTATTCTACCTTGATCTTCTTGGGACGGACCACGTCGCAGTAGACGCCGGGCACGCTGAGGCAGCCCTCGTTGTAGGTGCTTGTCTCGGAGCTCTCTTCCAGCACCACGGGGTTGATGAAGGTGCGCTTGAAGCCTTTCAGGTAGTCGTAGATATCTGCCATCACGTCTCCGTCCACAACCACCACGCGGGTGCTGACTCCTATCTGGGGGGCCGCCAGGCCGCATCCCTCGCTGGCCGCCAGGGTGTCCCAGAGGTCGGTGACCAGCTGGTTGAGTTCTTCTTTCGCGGAGAGGTCCGCAGGCGCGGCCTTCTCGCGGAGAACGCCGGATCCGTATAAGTAAATAGGTCTTATCATTATGCTTTGTTTCTGTCTATGTAACTCTGGAGGATGATTGCGGCGCTGATCTTGTCTACGCTTTCCTTCTTGCGGCGCTCGCTCTTCTTCATGCCGCCGTCTATCATGGCCCGGTGGGCCAGCACGGAGGTGAAGCGCTCGTCTTCCAGGCTCACGGGAATGGCCGGAAAATGCCTTGCGAGCCGCTTCAGGAAGGCATCCACATCGGCCGCCGCTTCTGCGGGCCGGCCGTCGAGGTTCATGGGATATCCCACCACGAAGCGAACTACATGCTCGGATGTGGCGATTTTTTGAAGATAATCTATTATCTTTGCAGAAGCCACGGTTTCGAGCGGAGATGCAAAGATTCCGAGCGGATCGCTCATGGCGACACCCACTCTCGCACGCCCGTAATCGATGCCTATCATCCTGTCCATCAGGGTGCAAATTTACTAATTATTATGGGAAAATTAAACCGTACGGACTGGAATAAAGTCTATCGGCTCACGCTGATAGAAGACCGCACGCACCAGCATATCAAATTCTGGAGGTTCTCCGGGCTGGGCTTCCTGCTGATAGGGGTCACCGCCCTGGTGGTGATCTCGCTCCTGGCCTGGTCCATCATCTCCTTCACTCCCCTGCGCACCACGATTCCGGGTTATCCGGATGCCCATTTCAAGCGCGGGGCCATCGCCAATGCCCTTAAGATAGACTCCCTCGAAAACGAGATGACCCGCTGGGCCCTCTACGCAGGCAACCTCAGCCGCATCCTCGCCGGGGAAGAGACCCTGGGGGCGGACAGCCTGCTGAGTTCCAACACAAAGGAGTATCTGCGCAAGCTCAGCGATGCCGAGATTGCGCGGGGAGATTCGCTCCTGCGCGTGAGCGTGAGCAATGCCGAGCAGTTCGGGCTCTCGGACCGCAAGCGGGAGCTCCCTCTGGAGGGGCAGCTTTTCTTCTCTCCCCTCAAGGGCACGGTTTCCCAGCCATTCGACCCGGTGCTGCATCCTGCAGTGGATATCACCGCCCCCGCCGGTGCGGTTGTGAGCGCGGTGCTGGACGGCACCGTGGTCTTCTCGGACTGGGCAGATGCCACCGGCTATTCTATCGCCATCCAGCACGAAAGCGGCATCCTGAGTGTGTACAAGCATAACCAGAAGCTTCTCCGCAAGGCCGGAGACAAGGTGAGCGCAGGCACTCCCATCGCCCTGGTGGGCAGCACCGGCGGCCTCACCGCCGGGGATCATCTCCGCTTCGAGCTCTGGCACAACGGCGACCCCATAGATCCTGCGAAATACTGTAAGTTCTGATGAAAAGAAGACTGGCCATACTCGGCTCCACCGGCTCCATAGGCACCCAGACCCTGGATATCGTGCGTCAGCACAGGGACATGTTCGAAGTGGAGCTCATCTCCGCAAACAGCAGCATCGAGCTTCTGGCCGCCCAGGCCCGGGAGTTCGACGTGAACAATGTGGTGGTATGCGACGAATTGCGCTACCGTGAGCTTTCGGAAGCCCTTTCCGGCACGCCCTGCAAGGTGTTCGCCGGCATCGACAGCCTCTGCTCCCTCGCCGCGGCGAAGGATGTGGATATTGTGGTGGGGGCGATGGTGGGCTTCAGCGGCCTGCGCCCTACCCTTGCAGCCCTCGAGGCCGGCAAGATCGTGGCTCTCGCCAACAAGGAGACCCTGGTTGCCGCGGGGAGCATAGTCACCCGCACCATGCGCGAGCACGGGGCGGTCATCCTCCCGGTGGATTCCGAGCACTCGGCCATCTTCCAGTGCCTCCTCTCCGCCCAGGGGAATGCTGTGGAAAAGATACATCTCACCGCCTCCGGAGGGCCTTTCCGCACCTGGAGCAAGGAGCAGATAGCCACCGCTACCGCCGCCCAGGCGCTCAAGCATCCGAACTGGAGCATGGGGGCCAAGGTTACCATCGATTCTTCTACGATGATGAACAAGGGTTTCGAGGTGATAGAGGCGCGCTGGCTCTTCGACATCCCCGCCGAGCGCATCAACGTGGTGGTGCATCCCGAGTCGATAATCCACTCGATGGTGGAGTTCGAGGACGGGGCCGTGATCGCGCAGCTGGCCAGCCCGGACATGCGCGAGCCCATAGGCTTCGCGCTGAGTTTCCCGGCCAGGATCACCGTGGGCAACAAGAAGCTGGATTTCGGCGAGCTGGGCAAGCTCACCTTTGCCAATGCAGACCTGGACCGCTTCCCCTGCCTGGGCCTTGCCTACGAGGCCATTAAGCGCGGAGGGAATGCCCCCTGCGCCCTTAATTCTGCAAACGAAATAGCCGTTGCAGCCTTCCTGGAAGGCAGAATAGGATTCTACGAAATCGCACATTTGTGCGAGCGCGCGCTTAATGGCGTGAATTTTGTTGCTGATCCTTCGCCCGACGATATCTTCGCCACCCATGCCGAGGTGGCCGAACAGACCCGGGCGGCTATCCGCTGATGGTATTTTTGATCAAACTCCTGCAAGTAGTACTTGCGCTTTCCATACTCATCGTGGTGCACGAGTTCGGGCACTTCACGTTCGCTAAGCTTTTCCACATACGTGTGGAGAAGTTTTTCCTGTTTTTCGATGCCGGCGGCACCTTCCTCTTCAGCACCAAGCGCAGCAAGTGGTTCACCCGCATCTGCCCCGGGGCGCTCAAGTGGGAGACCGAGTACGGCATAGGCTGGCTGCCGCTGGGCGGCTACTGCAAGATTGCGGGCATGATAGACGAGAGCATGGATCTGGATCAGATGAAGCGCGCCCCGCAGGCCTGGGAGTTCCGCACACACAACCCCTGGCAGCGCCTCCTCGTGATGGCGGGCGGAGTGCTCTACAACTTCATCTTCGCGATTGTCGCCTTCTGCATCATAATGGCCATCTGGGGGCAGAGCTACATCCCCAACAAGGGAACTCAGATCTACCCCAATGACCTGGCCCGGGAGCTGGGCTTCCGTGCCGGGGACGAGATCCTGGCCTTCGACGACTACGTGCCGGAGAATTTCGGCATGCTCCAGGCGGACCTGGCCCGGCGTAAGGTGCACAAGGCCAAGGTGTTGCGCGGTTCCGACACCCTCACCCTCTACATGGACGGGGCCATGCTTGGCGAGGTGCTGAATTCGCAGTACATGTTCGACATCGCCCTCCCCTTCTGCATAGATTCCGTGCTGGCAGACGGCGTGAATGCAGGGGCGGGCCTGCAGCGCGGGGATGTGCTCAGGTCGGTTGCCGGGCAGGAGGTGTCTTTCCTGCAGGACGGGCGGAAGATTTTCTCGCAGCATCCTGGCGAGAGCCTGGATGTGAGCGTGCTTCGCGGGGCGGATACCCTCGCCGTGCCGGTGCGCGTGGACAGCCTCGGGCGCATTGGCATCACCGTTAAGAATCCGCAGATCTGCGTAATGAAATACAAGGGCCTGGAGGCCATCCCCGCCGGGCTGGAGTTCACCTGGAGCACCATCCGCGGGTATCTGCAGGATCTGCGCCTGCTGGCCACTCCATCCTCCGGGGCCTACAAGAGTGTGGGGAGCTTCATCGCCATCGGGCAGGTGTTCCCCTCCGCGTGGGACTGGTATCAGTTCGTGTTCCTGCTCGGGCTGTTCTCCATCATGCTGGGGGTTATGAACCTGCTGCCCATCCCCGGCCTGGACGGGGGCCACATAGTGTTCACCCTGTTCGAGATAATCACCGGGCGAAAGCCCTCGGACCGCTTCATGATTGGGGCGCAGATGATTGGAATGATACTGCTGCTGGGCCTGATGATGCTGGCCTTCGGCAACGATATAGGAAGATTAATACACTGATTATATGAAAAGGTTTTTTAGTTTGGTTTTCGCCGTGTTGGCAATTGTGTCCTGCAAGAGCAGCCACAAGGCCCTGCTCCCCAATGTGAGCGGTAAGGCGGGCGAGATTATGGTCGTCATCGAGAAGGCGGACTGGGAAGGTGCGGTTGGCAATGCAACCCGCGAGCTGCTTGCCTGCGACTGCCCGTGGTTCATGATGAGGGAGCCTCTGTACACCCTTTCCAATGTTACCCACGGCGGCTTTGCCGACATCTTCAAGGTGCACCGCAACATCGTGTTCTTCGACATCGACCCCCAGGTGGCGTCTTCCGGCGTGAAGTACCTGCAGAACGTGTGGGCCCAGCCCCAGGCTGTGGTGAATGTGGCTGCGCCGGATGCGCAGACGGCCGTGGAGCTGGTTCAGAAAGAGGGCGAAAAGATAATCGCCTTCATCGAGCAGGCTGAGCGGGACCGCGTGATACGCAATACCATGCGCTACGAAGAGAAGGACCTGGCTGCCATGGTGAAAGGCATTTTCGGGGGATGCATGCACTTCCCTACCGGCTATCAGTTCAAGAAGAAGACCGAAGATTTCATCTGGATTGCCGATGAGAAGCAGTACACCATCCAGGGCGTGTTCGTGTATCGCTATCCTGCCCTGGGCCTGAAGGCGGATTTCAGCAAGGCCAATATTATTGCGCACCGCAACGAGGTGCTGCGCGACAATGTGCCGGGCATGTTCGACAATACCTACATGACCACGGGCACCCTGCCGGATCCTACCGTGGAGTTCATCAAATACAAGGGGCGCGAGTTTGCCCAGACGCGCGGCTACTGGGAGGTTGCGAACGATTACATGGGTGGTCCTTTCGTGTCGCATTCGTTCTACAGCCCGGACGGATTGTATGTTATTGTGTGCGATGCGTTTGTGTATGCGCCTAAATTTGACAAGCGTCAGTACCTCCGTCAGGTGGAGTCGTTGCTATATTCTTGGGAGTGGAGCGAAGAAAAGGCGCAAAATTAGTTGCGGAATAAAAAAATATTCGTACCTTTGCACTCCTTTTGAATGATGGTGGGTTCGTATAACGGTTAGTACTCAGGATTTTCATTCCTGCAATAGGAGTTCGATTCTCCTACCCACTACGAAAAAATATAAAAAAGTATAAGTAATGGCAAACAACGCATCAGCAGAAAAAGCCAATCGCCAAGGCGAAAGGCGGAAATTGCATAACAGGTATTATGCAAAGACTACCAGGAACGCTATCCGCGCAATCCGTACTACTAACGATAAGAAAGCTGCAGAAGCAGAGGCCCCCAAGGTTTTCGCAATGATCGACAAGCTTGCAAAGCAGGGTGTCATCCACAAGAACAAGGCTTCGAATCTTAAGAGCGGTATCGCGCTGTACATCAACAAGCTTTCCTAATTCTTACAGAGCGCGGTTTTTTCCCGCGCTTTTGTTTTTCGAGAAGTAGCGCAGTTGGTAGCGCAC
>DGUE01000085.1 GCA_002393895.1 Bacteroidales bacterium UBA4318 | reverse complement strand
GCACACCCGTAGATTATGCCACCAAGCTCGAGGGGCTTTCGGCAATCTGCCTCAACGAAGCCGGAGACGGCCTTCTGGTGGCAGAGGACAACGGTCATGTTTACGAGTTCGGCCTGGACGGGCAACTGAAAAACACCTGCTCCTTCACAAAGCCCAACGACGCCCGCGACTGGGAAGGCATCACCAAGGCTGCCGACGGCAGCATTTACCTCAGCGAAGAGCGCACCCGCGAGATATACAAGCTGAGCGCGGACCACAAGAGCGTAACTCTCGTTTCCAAGGGCCCCGAGGAGGCCGGGAGCGAAGAGAATCAAGGCTATGAGGGCATAGCCGCCGGAAACGGTGTCCTCTACGTGGCCAACCAAAGCAAACCCAAACGAGTATACGCGTATTCCATCGCAGACAAGACCTGGACCACGGCCTTCGACGCCGACTGGGCCACCAGCCTGTCGGATATCTACTACGACAGCGACGACGGCACCCTGTTCATCACGGACGCAAAGACGCAGAAACTGACCCAGGTGAAGACCGACGGCACCAAGGTTCAGGAGTACAGCATCTCGTTCGTAAAGAAGCCTGAGGGCTTTTGCAAGGATGCCAAGAACAAGACATTCTGGTTCATCTGCGACAGCACCAGCAAACTCTACAGCGTAACCTATAATTAGTATGGCAGAAGAGATCAAGACGGCGGCATTCGACCCGCTGGACATGAATAACTACAAGGTAGAGAAACTCCCCAAGATGCAGAAGGGGATGTTCGAAGTGTGGATGGCCCGCCTGGGCGGTCCTCTGGCCATCATCGCCTTCGTCTGGATCTGCTGGTTCTGCCATATTGGCTTTATCGACAATCTCAGTGCGGACGGCCTGGCTGCCAAAGCCCAGTCCCGCCTGGGTGTCCTTGGGATGGACGGATTCATCCGCGCGAACTACGCGATGCTGGGCATCTTCGTGGCGAGCCTGATACTCTGGATGACGGAGGCCATCCCCAATTATCTGACCTCCCTGCTGCTGATCCTGGGCACGGTGCTCTTCAACGTCACCACCCAGAAAGAGGCCCTGGCGCAGCTGGGACACCCGGTGATGTGGCTGAACATACTCAGCTTTGTGCTGGCATCCATGCTGGTGAAGACGCAGTTCGCCAAGCGCCTGGCACTCGCCTTCGTAATCAAGTTCGGAAAGAGCGCCAAGGGGGTTCTCTGGAGTTTCCTGGGCATCAACCTGGTACTATCCGCCTTCATCTCCGCCACCACCGTCAAAGCGACCATAATGCTTCCTATCTTTATGGTCATCTGTGCAATCTACGGGGCCTCCAACGGCCACCGGAACAACTTCGGTCGCAACCTGGTGATCCAGAACCTCTTCCAGGTGAACATCGGCGCGAACGCCTTCTACACCGGAAGCGGCGCGCATCTGCTGGCCATCTCCCTCATCGCGGGCTTCCTGGGCTCCTGCAACTTCGGCTACAAGGAATGGCTGGTCGCTGTAGGCCCCATGAGCATCATCATCCTGGTGGTGGGCCTGCTGATGGGAATGTACGTCTTCTTCCCCATGAAGAAAGAGGAGCAGAAGCCCCAGCTGGAGGGCGGAATAGACCGCCTGAAGGCCGAGCTTGCCACCATGGGCAAGATGAGCGCCCAAGAATGGAAGGCCGTGGGCATCTTCTGCCTGGTACTCTTCCTCTGGGTCACCAAGGGGACCTTCCATAATATAGATGAGACCATCGTGGCGCTGCTCGGCGCCTGCATCGCCCTGCTGCCCGGAATCGGGGTAGTCAAGTGGAACGATGTGGACATCCCTTGGCACCTGATGCTCTTCAGCGCCGGCGCATACGTGCTGGGGAGCGGCCTCAACGCCACCGACCTGCCGAATACCATGGTGAATGCCGCATTCGATGCGATGGGCATCACCTCGGACACCCCGTTCTGGGTGCTGTATGTGATCATCACCTTCCTGATGATGTACTCGGGGCTGATCTTCCAGAGCAAGACCATACGCACTATGGTGTTCGTGCCTATCGCGCTGGGCGTGGAAGCGCGTTTCCACTTCCCTCCGATGAGCCTTGCGCTGCCTACATCCATGCTCATCGAACACTGCTACGTGCTGCCTTTCAACAGCAAGCCGGCGGCGCTTCTTTACAATACCAACCAGTACAGCCAGACCGATGCGTTCAAGTACGGCATCACCATGATGACCTTCTCGTGGCTGCTGATCCTTCTTTTCGGGCAGACGGTGCTGAAGTGGCTGGCGATTACCCCGGGACTTTTTTAAAACTCTTCCGCTATGACAATTGAATGGAACTTCATACTCAGGATATTCGTGGCCGGGCTCCTCGGCGGGCTGATCGGCTTTGAACGCGAATTCAGGGCCAAGGAGGCCGGTGTGCGCACACACTTCATCGTGGCCCTCGGCAGTGCCCTGTTCATGGTTATTTCGCAGTATGCCTTCGCGGGCCGCTTCGATGCCGCGCGAGTGGCTGCGCAGGTGGTGTCCGGCATCGGTTTCATCGGTGCAGGCGTAATCATTTTCCAGAAGAATGTCATACGCGGCATTACCACTGCAGCCGGCCTGTGGGTGGCCGCGGCCATTGGCCTGGGTTGTGGCGCGGAGATGTATTCCGTGGCCATCGCTGCCACCATCATGACCATCCTGGTGCTGGAGACTATGCACTTCATCACCCGCAACCATGGCGACAAGGAGATATCCGTGACGCTTTCTCCCGTCACCAACGACGAGTTGCTGGAGGTAATGAAAACCCTTAAGGCGGCCGGGGCGGATGTTACCGCCTTCACTCTTTCGAACGGCGAAGCTTCGCTGGACCTGAAAATAAAACAAAAGGACTATGCCACAACCGTGGACACAGTCCTTTCATTCTCCAAAGGGCTTAAAGTGGATATCTCCTAGAAGAATCTCGCCCTGTTATCCTTCACCACGCCATTGTCGGACATCGTAGGAATGATGCCCTGGGCGTTGTACTGCGCCTTGCGCTGTGCGAACATCTCGGCGTCGTTTTCAGTGTAGAAGGTTCCGACTTCCTTGCTGTTGACCACGAGCACATAGGTGCCATAGGCGCCAGCGACAGGGCCGGTCAGCTTGCCTTCCTCGGCGGTATAGACCGCGCCCGCGAGACCGGGATCCACACGGCCGCCCATAGGGGCGAGGCTGAGTGAAGGCTCGCTGGTGATGCTGGTCTCAAGCTTGTCTGCAACCTCCTGTAGGGTGGTGCAGCCCTCGATCTTACCGGCAACCTCTGCCTTCTTGGCCTCGGCCATCTTCTTGACGAAGAGCTGGCTCTCGATGGAAGAGGAGACCTCGTTCAGAGGCTTCACACCCTCTTTGTGGGCGCCGGTGACCTCAGCGATGAAGAAGTACTTGTTGTTGACGGTGATGATGTTGGAAGCCTTGCCGACCTTGTTGTCGAATGCCCAGCGGGTGACTTCCTTGGCGTTTTCGATGGAGCCGTAGGAAGAAGTGGCCTCGGTGATGTTCAGCTTGTGGGAGTAGACCTTCATGGTGTCAACCGCGGCGGCATATCCGGCAGCAGTCTGGCCTGCGATGGTGGCAAACTTGTTTGCCTGGGCATAGACGCTGTTGGTGGTCTCCTTGCTGGGAACAGCGGTCTTCTCGAGGATGGCGACCTGCTTCTTCATGTGAGGGGCAGTAACTTTGCTGACCACCACGACATGGGTGCCATACTGGGTCTTGAGGACCATGGGCTGGTTGACGGGGGCGGTGATTACGCTCTCGAATCCGGGGATCATGTAGGTCTGGGTCATCCAGCCGATATTTCCGAGTTCACCGTCGGCGGCGGAATTCTGGTCCACCGAGAACTCTGCTGCGAGGGCGGAGAAGTTTCCGCCTTTGCGCACCACGTTCACGAGGCTGTCGGCAGTCTTGCCGGCATTGGTGCCCTGGAGCAGGATGTGCTTTACGTAAACAGAGTCGGAGACGAGTTTGCTCTCCATAACGCGTACGGCATAGAAGGTGTCGCCATCGGAGATGATGGGGGAAACACTGCCCTTGCCGTTGAACACGAATTCGTTGACGTCGGCATTGATGCTGTTCAGTTCACCGGCCTTGTACCAGTAGTTGCTGAGCTGACGGTCGGAGTTCTTGAGAAGGAAGTTCTTTATGTTCTCTGCGCTGCCAAATTCTGAGTATGCTTCAGCGAACTTCTCGTTGGTTGCGGACACATCCTCTGCAGAAGGGGTTACCTCGAACACTACATATTCGATGTCGCGGCTTGCGGTCTGACGGAAGAAGTCCTGATGCTCCTTGTAGTATTTCTTCACCTCGGCGGGAGCAACCTTGACGGTGCTGTCGGGAGTGAAAGGATAGGACACGTAAACATAGTCCACGTTTGCCGTGGTATTGTTCTGCGCAATGTTCAGGTTCTTCTCAAGGGCATTCTGATAGGTGCTGGCGTTGAAGATGGAACCGTACTTTGCGTAGTACTGCTGGGTGTTCAGGGTGTTCTGGAGATAGTTCCAGTAGAGCTGGAGACGGCCGCTTTCGTCCGAAGGGATCTGGGCGACGAAATCGCGGACACGGTCGGCGGAGAAGCTACCGTTCTCGTCCATGAAGGCGGCGTTGCCGGCGATGATGGGGGAAGGGTTGGCTCCGGTGGTAAGGTCCAGGATCTCGGCCTCGCCGACAGTGATACCTGCAGCCTTGGCATTCTTGATGAACAGATACTTGTCCACAAGCTCCTGCCAGGCAGCGTCCCTGATCTGCTGCTGGGTCTGCTCATTCTGCACGCTGGTGCCGGTGATTATTTCGTTGATCTGGGTATATCTCTCCACATCCTCGAGATAATCGGTATAGGCAATGGCCTTGCCGTTGATGAGACCGACATCGTACTTGCTCGACATTGAATGCAGTGCGGATTCGAGGGTGCTGGGATCTATGATAAAAGACAAAAGGGCCAGAGCGATGATAATCGATATCGCAAGCCCGAACTTAACGCGAATTTTTTCAAGAACCGCCATTTCAGTTTATATTTTTAATTATTAAAATCAGTTTAGCCCGCAAAGGTAGTAATTTTATCTTAAATTTTTGACCAGAGGCCCTATAAAATTCACGGAATCAATAACTACCACGGTACTGTCCTTCACGGTGTAGCCGTATCCGTTGAACGGTTCGAGCAGGATTGCGTTGCGGGCATGGTCGTCGGAACGCATCCCGTACCCCTGCAGGAAGCCCTGCGGGGAATACATCTTGACGTAGCAATCGGTGTAGATTTCATTCTTAGCCTGATTCCAATAGAGGGTGTCGGTTTCCATGGTTTCCTGTTTCAACACATTGTGGATAACCACGTTCCCGAAGGCCTCCCAGATCTCTTCCTGCTGGCGTGTAGACTTGTTCTTATTGGTAATGTGCCGCCCGTCGTCCGAAACTATTATGGTCTCCAGAAGCCCCTCGTCGGAGTATCCGTAGATGGCTATCCCCTTCGGGAAAGACTCGTAAGAAGAGGTGTCGTTCTGGTAACGTTCCATCACCGAACTCTCCACCCGCATCACCACGAGGCCGTTTTTAGTCTGCACGGCGAACATGTCGTCGATGGTCTGGACGGGGGTGTCCTTCAGGTTCAAGGCCTCCGCCTGGGCCATTTTACTCTTGCAGGAAACAACGAGGATAGCCGCCGTAATCACGACAGCTATCCCAAGATAATTCAGATAAATCCTGCTGCGATCCACTTTACTTCCTTGTGCGGACGGTGGTGGAAGCGCTCATGCCGTTGCAGACCACCTTGTAGGCCTGCCCGTCGGTGACGTTGTACATGAACGCCTCGGCGGTCTCGGGGAAATAGATGCTGAAAGAACCTATCGCCCTGTTGGCATCGTCGGCGAGGGAAGCATCCGCGGCCTTGGCCTTGTTCAGGTAGTCCACGGCCACCCAGTAGTGGGCGCGCTTCTCGATTTCGTCTCCGCCACAGGAGGTGGCACCCCAGATCTGACCCATCAGGAAGAAAGCCTTTCCGGAGATGCTCTCATCGAGCTCCTGGGCCTTGGAAGCATAGCTGTAGGCCTTTGCGAGACGCCCGTTCTTGAAGCAGAACGTTGCAGCCTCGAAGCTGTATCCGGCATCTGTCGAAGCGTCCGAAGCCTCATATGCGATAGCCTCGTCGACATACTTCAGGGCAGCGTCTATATTTCCCCTGGAGGCGTTCAGCCTGTAGAGGTAGTATGCGGAATTGTAGGAAGGATCCAGCTTGTACATGGAGGTTACCGCATTCAAGAAGAGGTCGTTATCCTGGCAGTCCTCGGTGATGCTCAGCATCTTGACGATGTTGGACATCAGGGCGAGATCCTCGGGATTCGCCTCATAGCGTGGGGTGAAGAGGGCGATAAGGTCGTCGCACTCGGCCACCTTGCTGGTGATGAAGAGGCTCTCCAGGTCGGTCTTGACCTTGCGGTTCTGCTCGGCAACGGCTTCCGTCTTGGCAGGAGCCTTGTCCAGGAAGTCCACGTTCCTCTGGTAGGTATTGATGACATCCTCCGCGGAAACAAGACCCTTCTTGTAGAGCTCGATAGCCACGTTCATGTCCTGGATGAAGAGGCTGGTGCGGGTGTTGACTCCATTGCGGGAGATAACATCGTTCAGCCCTTCATAGACGGCCTTCTCGTCCCCGTTCATGTAGTTGACGATATCCACGCCCTTGTTGTTGAGGGCAGATACGGCATACTTGGGGAAGAGCTTCGCACGCTCCTCGTGGAGGGTCATGAGGGTGTCTATGAGAGAAGCACGGTAAACCACATTGCTCTTATTCTTGTTGATGAGCTTGCGCACGAGCTCGGTTCCGTTGGTGAGCATGGTCTGCCTGATCCCGTGAGGGCAGGAACTGTATGCCTTGCGCCAGTTGATCGTGGCGTTATCATAATCCTTGGATTTGTAGGACTCATCGTAGAAGGACAGGTACTTTATGCAGTTTGCACTGTCTGCGCCCCACTTTCCCTGTGCCGAGGCCCTGAACCCGGCAAGAACCATAACCATGGTCATTAATGCTACAACAATCTTTTTCATATCTTTCAGGTTAATTATTATCCTATTCATATCTGCGTTTCTGGAACCAAATATCGTGCAGGTTCAGCCCTACGCAGAATCTTATGTATCTTTCTCTCACAAGCCCTGCAGCCGTCGTTCCCCTCTGCCCCATATCCACTCCGAGAGATATCCCGTTATGCAGATATGTCTCCCTCACAGGGATGGTTGCACCAAAAGTGATGCCAAAAGTGCCGATTTCGTTGCCTGCAACCTTGTAATATTCTGTGGTATAGTAAGCTCCGGCACGGTAGGAAAAGCGTTTCCAGCGATAGCGGACATTGAATCTGTCGGGGGTATATTCAAGCCCCGCGCGGAAGGTCTGGCGCACTCCGGCGGCAAAAGGAGTCTTGCTTTCCGGGTTGGCGAAACCCGAGGCCGTTCCCATGCCGGTGTTCCTCCAGTCCGCGAAAGTATAGTCCAGGTTGGCCCTGATCCTGTCTTCAATATTGAGGGACACACCCACTCCGAGTTCCGAAGCCAGGCGCACCGGGGCGGAATTGACTCCCAACGTGTCTGAATCGGACGACACCACAACCGTCTCGGCGCTGCCGACCGACTGATGCTTGTAGTCTACGGTTCCCTTCAGGTCGCTTCCAAGGGTGTATGTTACCCCGAGACCAAGTTTTTCTTTGGTGGAGAGTTTCTGCTCGTACTGGACACCGAACTTACCAGTAAATGAGTGCAGGTTCATTATATAGCTGTCCTGCACGGTATTGTATCCCGACTGGGAGAACTGCTCGGTGAAATACTTCCCGTAGTTGCCGAAAATATAGTCTGCTTCCGCACCTATGGAGAGGTTTTTGAGCAGGGCATAGCCGAGACCTCCGTAAAGTTTGTAGAGGGCTCCCTGGCCATAATCGTGATAGGTAATGTTCCCGGTGTTGGCTATGACCACAGGGTCGGTCTCTTTTACAGAGTAAGCGTAACCGCCGGCACTGTAAGGACTTACGCCAACCATCATAGCCAGGTTCCTCATGATGGGGAAGGACATTGCCATGCTCCCTATGTTGGTGATGTTCCTGGAAGAAGTCATATCCCCCTGCCTATAGATGTTATTTGAGTTGAGCAGGGAGAAATCCAGCATAAAGGAAAGGGTATCCCGCACCGGGAGTGAGGCGGGATTGAGGGAATTCAGGTAACGCACACTCCTGGATGCAATGCCTGCTCCCGCCATGCTGCGGTGGTATGCGGACCCCTGTTGATAGAGGTCCCCGATTCCGAAGATGGAGTATGGCGTATAGGCCATGTATTCCCCCGTCTGTGCGGAAGCGCCGGTGCCGGCCGCTGTCAGGGCCGCCAGGATGATGACACTACTGAATATTCTTTTCAACATAATCGTCCGTAATAAGTGCCAGGCCCACCTGAACAAGGTTGCTCACTATGAACAATGACTGTTTCATGCGCTTGGCAAAATAAGTGGCATCCCCGCCGGTGAATACCACAACATGTCCCGGATGCCGGCGGATGTACCCTTCAATTTCAAACATTATGCCCGAAACCACTCCCGATTCGATAGAACTCTCCAGAGAGTTGCCTTCGTGGGGGATGCGGGCGGGGATATTCATCAGCGGCAGCGACTTGGAATAGCGGTTGAGGGCCTTGAAACGGGTGAGAAAGCCGGGGGATACATTTCCGCCGCGGTACTGCCCGGTTTCTGAGGTAATATCTATGGTGAGGGTGGTGCCAAAGTCGAAAACTATGCAGGGTTTCCCCTTGAAAAGATAGCGCACTGCAAGAAGCGAGGCCGCCCTGTCGTAGGAAAGATAATCGGGGAGGTCGTAGCGCTGGAGTATATCTGTGTGGGTGCTGTCCAGGATCATGAGATGCCTGCATTCCCCACGCAGGGTAGCTTCCTCTTCGGCTGTGATGGGTTTGGCAGATACGACGGCCATCACTTCGGCCTTTTCCTTCTCGGTGATGGAAAGGATGAAATCCATTACCTTCTCCCCCTGGAAACGATAAGTCTTGCCGAGGGTCATTCCCTCCGCCCAGGCGGCTTTCAGTGCCGTGTTTCCAACCTCTATCAGTAAATTAGCCACTTCCTTTTTTATAAAGCCTACAAAGATACGAAATTATACCAATTTATTCAAGAGGGCCCACGCGCCCTGCAGGCCATCCAACCCATGGGCCACAAGTTTGAGTTTCCGGTCCGTCTGTTTCAGCACGAACGGGGTTGTGCCCGAAGAGACGGTTGCGAGTATCTTTTCGAACACGTCGGACTTGAAGTAGGGGGAGTGCTCCAGGGAAATGAACCAGCAGATACACATCCCGTTCTTGATTATGATCTTTTCGAAGCCCAGCCTTGTTCCCAGGTTGCGGATCTTGACCACAGTGAAAAGGTTGGCGACCGGCTGCGGGATACGGCCGAAACGGTCGGTCAGATGCATGGAAAGACGGTCCAGATCCTTCTCTGAATCCATGGAATCAAGTTGCTTGTAGATGCGTATCTTTTCTGCCAGCACATCTATGTATTCATCGGGAATGAGGGCTTCCTGGTCTGTTTCAATTGTGCAGTCTGAAATAAATTTCTCCCTACTCTTATTTACACGCACACCAGTCTCTATCCCAAGTTCGTCCATAGCTTCATTTATAACCTTCTGGAAGGTCTCATATCCCATATCCATCATGAATCCGCTCTGTTCCGCGCCCAGCAGATTGCCTGCACCGCGGATATCGAGGTCCTGCATTGCGATATTGAACCCACTGCCCAGGTCGGAGAATTCCTCTATTGCACGGAGCCGCCTGCGGGCATCCTCGGTGACCGATGCCAGGGGCGGAACTATGAGATAGCAGAAAGCTTTCCGGTTCGAGCGGCCCACCCTGCCACGAAGCTGGTGAAGGTCGCTGAGCCCTATGTTCTGCGCCTGGTTTATGATGATGGTATTGGCGTTGGGGATGTCCAGCCCATTTTCTATGATGGTAGTGCAGAGAAGTATATCGTAGTCTCCGCGGATGAATCCCAGCATCCTGTCTTCCAGCTGGCGCGATTCCATCTGCCCGTGGGCTGTGCAAATCCTTGCATCCGGCACCAGCCGCTTGAGGATAATCTCTATGTGTGGTAATTCCTCCACCTTATTGTGAAGGAAGAATACCTGACCGCCCCGGTTGAGTTCGTAGTTTATTATGCCCTTTACCTCGTTTTCGTCGAAAAGGATTATTTCGGTCTGCACCGGGATACGGTTGGGGGGAGGAGTGTTTATGATGCTGAGGTCCCTGGCGCCCAGCAGTGAGAATTGGAGGGTGCGGGGAATGGGGGTAGCTGTGAGAGTGAGTGTATCTACCGATGCCTTTATCTGCCTCAGGCGCTCCTTGGCCGCCACTCCGAATTTCTGTTCCTCATCTATTATAAGGAGCCCCAGATCCTTGAATTCGAAGCCGCCGCCCAGAATCTTGTGGGTGCCGATGATAATGTCTACCTGGCCCTTGGAAACCCTGTCTTTTATGTCGGAAATCTGCTTTGCGCTGCGCAGGCGGCTCACGTAATCAACCGTGCATGGAAAGTTCGCAAGGCGGGAGGTGAAGGTATTGAAGTGCTGGAGGGCAAGGATTGTAGTGGGCACCAGCACCGCCACCTGTTTTCCGTCGGTAACGGCCTTGAATGCGGCGCGGATGGCTATTTCCGTCTTGCCGAAACCTACATCACCGCACACCAGGCGGTCCATCGGACAGCTATCCTCCATATCCCTTTTTACCGCAATGGTGGCGGCTTCCTGGTCGGGAGTATCTTCGAATATGAAGGATGATTCCAACTCATCCTGTAGGTAGGTATCTGCCGAGAATGCGAATCCCTTCGTGGCCCGGCGCTTGGCGTAGAGCTGGATGAGGTCCTTCGCTATATCTTTTACCTTACGCTTGGCATTGGCCTTAAGGGTAGACCAGGTCTTGGATCCGAGTTTGTTGATTCGCGGCTGCTCGCCTTCGGCCGAACGGAAGAGGGATAGTTTATTCAGGGCATGGACGGATACGAACACCACGTCTCCATCCTTGTAATTTATCTTTACCACCTCTTTCACCCTACCCTTGTCGTCGTACATGCGCACCAGGCCGCCGAATACTCCGATTCCGTAGTCTATGTGCACTACATAATCGCCTATGTTGAAGGAATTCAGGTCGTTGATTGTGAGCTGCTCGCTCTTTTCTACCGTGCGCCTGATAGCCACACGGTGGAAGCGGTCGAATATCTCGTGGTCGGAATAATGCGCTGTCCTGGAATCTTCATCCACAAATCCCTCGTGGATATTCTTTCCTTCCACAAATCCGGGAAGTATCCCTCCTTCGCTGCTGATTATAGTACTTATCCTGTTTATCTGGGATGCCTTTTCTGCGTAGATCAGCACCTTGTACCCCGCTTCAATCTTACGGCGTATATCCTCTTCCAAAAGGTCGAAGTTCTTATTGAACCTGGGCTGCGGACTTATGTGGAACTTTTCGGCGTCAGCCTTTTTCTCGCCTACCGGAACCTGAAGGAAAACCCTGCGGAAAGACTCGGTCTTGGGGAAAAAGTCCCTGTCTTTATATACATCTGACGAATCCAGCCAGAGGGTGCTGCCGGAAGGAATTATATCCAGGAGGGAGTTTCCCTGTTCGGCAGTATCCGAGAGTATGCTGCCTATTATATCCACACTGTCCCTCTCTCCTTTGGATATCTGGGTGTTACAGTCGAATACGCTTATGGATTCCACCTCATTTCCCCAGAATGAGATACGGTAGGGTTCGTTGTCAGAAAAAGAGAATATGTCTATCAGGGATCCCCTGATTGCATACTGCCCGGGGGCGGAAACAAAATCCGTACGTTCGAAGCCTTGCCCGCCAAGGACTGATATTATGGCATCGAATCCTATTTCCTGACCCTTGGAGATAGTGAGGATGTTGCTGCCTTCTTTTTGAGCGGAAGGAATCTTTTGCCCGAGAGCATCTGCGCAGCAGACTATAAACACCTGTTCCCCTTTATTCTTCAGTATGGCACTGATGGCAGCCGTGCGCTGCACGCTGATGGATGATTTATAATTGCTTCGCTCTATTCCCTTTCCGTCCGGAGGAAGGAGAAAAACCTTATCTCCCTGGGTGAGCTGATAAAGGTCGGATGTGCAGTACTCGGCGGATTCCTTGTCGGGCAATATAATAAGGTTCACTCCATCGGGGGCAGCGTCGCTGAGCACGAACCACCTCGCAGACAGGAAGAGTCCGCTGCAGTAAACTGTATTTTCTTTATCTATTCGGGTTTTTAACATAAACTCCGATAATCCTATTGATAAGTTGTTGATAACCCTGTTAATAACTTATTAACAACTTTAGCTGCCTATTTATTAACATCTTCTCGATAGTTCCTTAAAAAGGTTTTCAACAATCTAATATTTTGTAATCACTTTAAAATTAATACGTTATAGAGTTATCAACACTTTTAACAAGCTAATAAACAATAATAGATTTACAAATAAAAAGAACTATATTTGTATTTGGAATTTAAAAACGGGACAGATGTCGGATTTCAACCCCCACGATACAAACGAAGGCAAAGATAAGGAATTGGACGGAATTATCCGCCCCCGGGAGCTGGAAGATTTTACTGGACAGGGAGAAATAGTCTCCAATCTCCGGGTTTATATCAAGGCTGCAAAACTCCGCGGGGAGACCTTGGACCATACCCTTTTCCATGGTCCTCCCGGTCTGGGAAAGACTACCCTGGCACACATCATAGCCAATGAGATGGGGGTGAATATGAAGATTACCTCCGGTCCGGTGCTCGACCGTCCCGGGGATCTCGCCGGCCTGCTTACTTCCCTGGAGCCGGGGGATGTCCTCTTCATAGATGAAATCCATCGCCTTTCTCCTGAGGTGGAGGAGTATCTCTACTCCGCAATGGAGGATTTCGTGATAGATATAATGATAGACAAGGGGCCGGGAGCCCGTTCCGTGCGGATATCCCTGAATCCTTTCACCCTGGTCGGGGCTACTACCCGCAGCGGTCTGCTGACAGCTCCGCTGCGTGCCCGCTTCGGAATCACCTGCCCGATGGAGTATTACGACACTTCCGACCTGGTGAAGATAGTGAAGCGCAGCGCGTCGATCCTGAAGGTGGAAATAGATGAATCTGCCGCCAAGGAGATTGCCATGCGCAGCCGCGGCACACCCCGAATCTGCAATTCCCTCCTCAGGAGGGTCAGGGATTTCGCCCAGGTGGAGGGGGATGGCAGGATAGACCTGAAGATTGCCAAGTATGCCCTCGATAAGCTTCATATAGATACCCTCGGGCTGGATTCTATCGATAATAAGATACTTCGCACCATAATAGAGAAGTTCAAGGGCGGGCCCGTCGGGGCTAATACCCTCTCTACCGCCATCAGTGAGGATCAGGGTACTTATGAGGAGGTTTACGAGCCCTTCCTCATCAAGGAAGGATTTATCCTGCGCACGCAGCGCGGGCGGATAGCGACCGACCTTGCGTATAAGCATTTAGGTGTGATTAAGGCCTCCGGCGATGAGAATACCCTGTTTTAGCCTTGTCCTTCTCGCGAAAAATGAGTAATATTGCAGACTATTTAATAATATTAATATAAAATGGCAGATAAACTTATCTCTAAGATTCCTGATGGACCGCTGGCGGAAAAATGGACCAAGCGCAAATCAGAAATTCATCTGGTCAGCCCCAACAACAAAAGAAAACTCGAGATTATAGTGGTTGGAACCGGTCTCGGCGGTGCTTCTGCAGCTGCCAGCCTCGGTGAACTCGGCTATAACGTCAAGGTTTTCTGCATCAGCGATTCTCCCCGCAGGGCTCACTCTATTGCAGCTCAGGGTGGTATCAATGCTGCAAAGAACTACCAGAACGACAACGATTCCATCTACAGGCTTTTCTATGATACCATCAAGGGAGGTGACTACCGTGCCCGTGAGGCGAATGTGTACCGTCTTGCCGAGGTAAGCGCTGCCATCATCGACCAGTGCGTCGCGCAGGGGATTCCTTTCGCCCGTGAATACGGCGGATATCTTGCCAACCGTTCCTTCGGTGGAGTGCAGGTCAGCCGTACTTTCTACGCCCGCGGTCAAACCGGCCAGCAGCTTCTGCTTGGAGCGTATGCATCTCTGAATAAGGAGATTGCAGCAGGCACCGTGAAGAGTTATCCCCGTCACGAGATGCTTGATCTTGTGATTATTAACGGCGAAGCCAAGGGTATCATTGCCCGTAACCTTGTTACCGGGCAGCTGGAGCGCTTCGGTGCCCACGCAGTAGTGATTGCTACCGGTGGATATGGAAACACCTATTTCCTCTCTACCAACGCAATGAACAGCAACGGTTCTGCCGCTATGCAGTGCTACCGCAAGGGAGCCTTCTTTGCCAATCCTTGCTTCGCGCAGATACATCCTACCTGTATTCCTGTCCATGGGGACCAGCAGTGCAAGCTCACCCTCATGAGTGAGAGTCTGCGTAACGACGGACGCATCTGGGTTCCCAAGAAGCTGGAAGATGTGGAGAAACTCCGCAAGCACGAAATAAAGGCTTCCCAGATTCCTGAGGAGGACCGCGATTACTATCTCGAGCGCCGCTATCCCGCCTTCGGAAACCTTGTTCCCCGCGATGTTGCATCCCGTGCCGCAAAGGAGCGCTGCGATGCCGGCTTCGGTGTGAATGAGACCGGTAAGGCAGTATTCCTGGACTTCTCCGATGCTATCCGCCGTCTCGGCCACCAGAAGGTTGCAGAGCGCTATGGCAACCTCTTCGAGATGTATGAGAAGATTACCGCTTCATCTCCCTGGGAGGAGCCTATGATGATTTATCCCGCCATCCACTATACTATGGGAGGTATCTGGGTGGATTATGATCTGCAGACTACTATCCCCGGCCTTTATGCTATCGGTGAAGCCAACTTCTCCGACCATGGCGGAAACCGCCTTGGTGCATCTGCCCTTATGCAGGGTCTTGCCGATGGTTACTTCGTGATTCCTATCACTATCGGTGATTATCTCTCACACAAGTTCTCAGAGCCTAAGACCGATATTAACGCTCCTGAGTTTGCTGCGGCCGAGAAGGCTGTGCAGGCCCGTATAGACAAGCTTTTTGCCATCAACGGCACCGAGACCGTGGATTCTATCCACAAGGAACTCGGCCACATTATGTGGGAGTATGTGGGCATGGCGCGTGATGAGGAGGGTCTGAAGACGGCTATCGCCAAGATCAAGGAACTGCGCGAGCGTTTCTATAAGGAAGTCAAGGTTCCCGGCACCCAGTTCGAGTTTAATCAGGAGCTTGAGAAGGCTCTCCGTCTGGAGGATTTCTTCGATATAGGCGAACTGATGGCTTATGATGCCCTGAACCGCAGGGAGTCCTGCGGCGGACATTTCCGTGTGGAGAGCCAGACCGAGGAAGGCGAGGCAAAGCGTGATGACAAGAACTTCATGTATGTTGCCGCATGGGAATACAAGGGAGAGGGTAAGGAGCCTGAACTCCATAAGGAGGAACTCAAGTATGAGTTTATAGAGGTTAAGACAAGAAACTACAAAGACTAAGCACGAGTATGAATTTCAATGTTAAGATATGGCGTCAGCGTAACGCCAAGGCGAAAGGACATTTTGAGACTTATCATATTGATGATATAGAGTCCGATGCTTCCTTCCTGGAAATGCTCGACATTCTCAACGAGAAGTTGATCCGTGAGGGAATTGATCCGGTTTCTTTCGACCATGACTGCCGTGAAGGTATCTGCGGAGCATGCTCCCTGTATATTGACGGGCGTGCGCATGGTCCGGACGACCATGTGACTACCTGCCAGCTCTTTATGCGCCATTTCAAGGATGGTGCAACCATTACCGTCGAGCCCTGGCGCAGTTCAGCATTCCCTGTAATCAAGGACCTTGTAGTAGACCGCAGGGCATACGATAAGATTCTCCAGGCTGGAGGATTCATTTCTGTGCGCACCGGCTCCGCCCAGGATGCTAACAATATCCTTATCGGCCACGATACCGCCGAGGAAAGCATGGATGCAGCTGCCTGCATTGGCTGCGGCGCCTGTGTTGCAACCTGCAAGAATGGGTCTGCAATGCTCTTTGTGGCTGCCCGTGTGAGTTCGCTTGCACTCCTTCCTCAGGGTAAGGTTGAGGCTGCCAAGCGCGCCCGTGCAATGGTTAAGAAGATGGATGAACTCGGGTTTGGTAACTGCACCAATACCCGTGCCTGCGAACTGGAGTGTCCTAAAGGTATTTCCGTGTCGCACATCGCACGCCTTAACCGCGAGTATCTGAAGGCAAAATTCTCTGAGTAATTACCAGAGGAAGTTATTGAAGGGGTAGCGCCCCGCATGAATCTCCGCCACCATCTTATAGATGTCGTGGCGGAGTTTTTCCAACCCCGTCTTGTTGATGGCGGAAATGAAGATGCAGGGGGTCTTTTCCTGGGCTATCCAGCTGTTTTTCAACTCATCCAGAGTGTAATTCAGTTTTGTTCTGGGTTCCAGGGAAAATTCATCGTATTCTTCGTAATGATATGCATCTATCTTGTTGAATACCACGTAAACTGGCTTGTTGCCGGCACCTATTTCCTGCAGAGTTCTCTCCACAACCTGCATCTGCTCTTCGAAATCGGGGTGGGAAATATCTACCACGTGCACTAGAATATCTGCTTCCCGGACCTCATCGAGGGTGCTCTTGAATGCTTCGATGAGTTGGGTGGGGAGTTTGCGTATGAATCCTACCGTGTCGCTGAGCAGGAAGGGGACGTTTTCTATGACTACCTTCCGGACGGTAGTGTCCAGGGTGGCGAACAGTTTATTCTCTGCAAAGACATCAGATTTGGCAAGAAGGTTCATTAGAGTACTCTTACCCACGTTGGTATAGCCTACAAGGGCCAGACGGACCAACTGGCCGCGATTCCCGCGTTGGGTGGCCATCTGCCTGTCTATCTTGCTTAATTCTTCTTTAAGGCGGCTTATACGCTGTTTTACGATACGGCGGTCTACTTCTATCTGGGTTTCACCCATACCGCCTCGGGTTCCCACGCCGCCGCGCTGCCTTTCAAGGTGGGTCCACATACCCGCAAGGCGGGGGAGCATATAGTTCAGGCGGGCAATTTCTACCTGGGTTTTTGCATAGGCAGTCTGGGCCCGTTGTGTGAAAATCTCAAGGATGAGACTTGTGCGGTCTATTACTTTGGCAGATTTTATAACCTTCTCGATGTTGCGCTGCTGCATACCGGTCAGTTCGTCATCGAAAATGCAGTAGCAAATATCATTTTCTTCACAATACTGCTGTATTTCAGCAAGTTTTCCGCTCCTTATATATGTTGCCTTTTCCGGTTTATCTACCCTTTGTACAAATTTTCTGTCGCCAATGGCACCTGCGGTTTCGGCAAGGAATTCCAATTCGTCGAGGTACTCCATTATTTTGGATTCATCGTCTGTTTGACGGATGATTCCCACAAAGACCGCTTTTTCGGATGAATGCTGCTTGGTTTCGAACATTTCATTTAAAAAAGGCCATCCGGTTGGGGACGGCCTTAAGTGTTGAAAATTAATAAATTACCTTAACTGGAAGATAACAGGGAAGGTGTAGGTGACCTTAACTGCGCGGTCGCGCTGTTTGCCAGGAGTCCAGTTGGGAGAACTCTGCACCACGCGGACTGCTTCTTTATCCAGTGCGGGATCCACGCCACGGACAACCTTAACATTGGAAACCTTACCGTCAGCTCCTACCACAAACTGGAGAAGGACTCGACCCTGGATACCGTTTTCCTTGGCAATTTCAGGGTACTGGAGACGTTCGTTAACCCATTTTGAGAACGCGTTAGCATCTCCACCCATAAACATGGGCTTATCTTCCACCAGCTGGAAAGGAATTGCCTCTTCTTCGATTACTTCCTCTTCAACCTGGTCGACATAGTCTTTGATTTCGACAGCCAGGTTTGCATCGTCCTCAAGGTTGAGGATGTTGTCTTCTACCTGAAGGTCATCGTCCACGATGTCGATATTGTCTGAAAGGACAGGGATTTGGGGCATTTCGGGCGGCGGAGGAGGTGTTTCCTGTGTGATAGGAATCATCTCTTCTTCCTCGATAGGACCTACTTCAGCTTCGAGAGCTTTGGTCTGCTTGTCTTTGGTGCTGTATTCGAATGCTCCGTAGACAACGAGCAGGGCAAGGACGAAACCGATTTCCGTGAAGAGCAATCTCTTGTTCCCCAGGCTCGCCTTTTCTGATTTCTTGACTTCCATATTAACGAACTCAATTAGGTTTGTTTAACTTCCAAAGGTAGAAATAAAAAATTTGATTTCCAATTTTTTGCATTTCTCTACACTTGCTTTTAACTTTGCAAGCGAAAACTATGCCACTATGATCAGGTATTTTTCTGAAGGAATCAAATTTGATTTGAAAGCTAAGTCACTTAATAACAAGTGGCTGAAGTTTGTTGCCGAGAGCGAAATCAGGAAGATAGGGGATATCAATATCATATTCTGCTCGGATAGTTATATCCTTGATGTGAACATGAAGTATCTCCAGCACGACTACTTCACAGATATCATCACCTTTGATTATTGCGAAGGAAACGTTCTTTCCGGCGACCTTTTCATAAGCATCGATTCGGTCCGGGATAATTCATCTTTCTATGGGACGGAGTTTTCTGAGGAGTTGAACAGGGTTATGGTTCACGGAGTCCTGCATCTGATAGGTTATGATGATCATACGGATTCAGAGCAGAAGATGATGCGGTCTAAGGAGGATTACTATCTTTCTCAGATTCCTGCAGTTTGCGGTATTGCCGGGTAATGGAGAATTTCTATGATATTATAGTAATAGGTGGCGGCCATGCCGGATGCGAGGCCGCTATGGCTGCTGCTAATCTCGGCAGTTCTGTGCTATTGATATCTATGGATATGACCGGGTTTGCAAAAATGAGTTGCAATCCTGCGATTGGCGGCATAGCTAAAGGTCAGATAGTCAAGGAGATAGATGCTCTTGGAGGGTTTACCGGGCTGGTTACGGATGCTACTACCCTCCAGTTCCGGATGCTCAACAAGAGTAAGGGTCCTGCCATGTGGAGCCCTCGTGCACAGTGCGATAAAATCCAGTTTTCTCTTGCATGGCGCAAAATCCTCGAAAGTAACTGTAAATTAGATATTTACGAGGATTTAGCCACGTCTTTTCTCTTTGAGAATTCAAAAATTTGCGGCGTCCGCACAAATACCGGAGCAATTTTTAAGTGTAAAGCGCTTGTTTTGACTGCCGGAACCTTCCTTGACGGGAAAATTTTTATCGGCCGAACGGTATTTGCCGGAGGACGCATCGGTGAGAAACCTTCCCTTGGTCTGACATCCCAGCTCGTGGAAAGGGGGCTTACTACTGGTCGTATGAAGACTGGTACTCCCCCCAGGATAGATATTTCTTCTGTTGATACTTCTGCCTTGCAGATTCAGTTGGGAGACGAAGATCCCGACAGGTTCAGTTTTCTTCCGGAGCTGTCTTCTGTGCAAAGGGAGGGGAAGCAGATGAACTGCTATATCCTTCACACTAATGAGAAAGTTCACGATATTCTCCGTTCCGGTTTTGAGGACTCTCCGCTTTTTACCGGGATTATTTCCGGAAAGGGACCCAGGTATTGTCCGAGCATAGAAGATAAACTCAGGGTCTTTCCTGAGAATAATGCTCACCAGCTTTTTCTTGAGCCGGAGGGCCGATGGACGAACGAGTATTATCTCCAGGGTTTCTCGTCTTCTCTTCCTCTTGCTGTTCAGTTAGATGCTCTTCATGCAATCAAAGGTCTTGAAAATGTTAAGATTTTCCGCCCTGCTTATGCGGTGGAATACGACTACTTCGATCCTTCTCAATTAAGAAGTTCGCTTGAGTCCAAGCTCGTCGAAAATCTCTTCCTTGCTGGCCAGGTCAATGGTACTACCGGATATGAAGAAGCTGCCGCACAGGGCCTTCTGGCCGGAATCAATGCCCACCAGAAGATTAATGAAAAGGATCCTTTCATACTGGGAAGAGACAGCTCCTATATCGGCGTGCTGATAGACGATCTTACAACGAAGGGTGTCGATGAACCTTATCGTATGTTTACTTCCAGGGCTGAATACCGTGTCCTTTTAAGGCAGGATAATGCCGATGAACGATTGACAGGATTGTCTCATTCGATTGGGCTCGCCAGCGAAGAACGCTATTCAATGACCATGAAGAAGTATGAAGATGTGAGCGCACTTACATCCTTCTGCGATACTACCAATATCAGTTCTAAGCAGGCAAATGATTATTTGCAATCTGTAGGTTCTTCGCCGCTTGGAGACTCGAAAAAGATCTCTGAAATCGCTTTGCGGCCTGAGGTTTCTCTTGGAGATTTGCTTAAACTTGTTCCACGTGGAACATATATATCTGATAGAAAGGTTATAGAATCTGTAGAGATTACTCTTAAGTATCGTGGGTATATTGAGCGCGAGAAACGCATGGCCCAGAAGCTTCACTCGCTTGAGGATTTGTTTATTCCTGACGATTTCGATTTTGACCGTGTGTCTGGTCTAACTATTGAATGCCGGCAAAAATTAAAACGCTATAGCCCAAGGACCATAGCGCAAGCATCCAGGATTTCTGGCGTTTCTCCGGCAGATATTTCCGTTCTCCTTGTATATTTCGGGAGATAATCAGAGCATCTTAAGTGCAGCTTTGATTATATCTTCAACCTTTGCTGTTGGCTGCTGTTTCAGTATCTGCTGAATTGCTTTCTGAATATTTGCTTTGTTGAAGCCTAGCATTACCAGAGCAGATGTTGCCTCGTCTACAACTTCGCTCGATGCAACAGTAAACAGAGTACTTGAATCGCTTCCGGCTCCTTCTACTATCTTGTCTTTCAGTTCCAGAACAAGCCTTTGTGCAGTCTTTAACCCAATGCCTTTTATAGATTTGATCAGGTTGACGTTTTCTGACAGGACTGCCTGACGGAATTCGTCTGCAGATAAAGATGAAAGAACCATGCGGGCCGATGCCGCTCCCATTCCAGATACGCTTGTAATTAACTGAAACAGAGACCTTTCGTCTTTATTTGCAAAGCCATAACTTACTTCGCTTCCGTCTCTTGAGTTTATCTGGGTCTGCACGAAAACCTTTGCCTGGGACTTGCCTTCAAGCAACGCGTAGGTCTGCAGAGAAATCTCCAACCTGTGGCCAATACCGTTGTTATCTATTACCACCTGTGTTGGATTCAACTCTTCTACTTTTCCGGAAATGTAGTCTATCATAATTTCTTGCTTCTTATCTATCGCAAATGTAGGCAAAAATTGCTACATTTGTTCTTCTATTTCGCACGCGATATGAACATTGATACGCTTCGCTCATATTTCCCTCAGTTGAAGGAGAAGGTTTACGGCAAGGATCTGGTATATCTGGACAATGCCGCTACTTCCTTGCGCCCGATGACGGTTATTCAGGAGTGGGAGGACATGAGCCTGAAGCATAACTCCAATCTCCACCGCGCTGTCCACAAGACTGCGGTCGATGCAACAGATCGCTACGAAGCTGCCCGCGCTGCCGTTGCCGGTTTTGTTGGGGCGTCCTGCCCGGAAGAAATCGTTTTCACTTCTGGCACAACGCATTCGATTAATCTGCTCGTCGCCTGCCTGGAACACTCCGCTTTCTTTGCTCCAGGAGACGAAATCCTCATAGCGGAGAGCGAGCACCACTCGAATATCGTGCCCTGGCAGCTTGTTTCTGGCCGTAATGGGTTGAAAATCAAAAAGATACCTATAGATTCGCGTGGTGAGTTTTCTCTTCAGAAACTGTCGGAATCGCTCTCTTCCCGCACACGGCTCTGCTGCATCGCCCAAATTTCCAACGTGCTCGGCGTAATCAACCCGATCAAGGAGATTGTGGATATCTGCCATAAAAACGGAACGCTGGTGCTGGTGGATGGAGCCCAGGGAATAGTTCATCTTCCTACGAATGTGCAGGAGCTGGGCTGCGACTTCTATGCCTTCTCCGGGCATAAGATGTTCGCCGCCCCTGGCGTAGGTGTCCTCTACGGCAAAAAGGCCCTGCTGGAGGCCCTGCCTCCCTACATGGGCGGAGGCGAGATGATAGAATCCGTAAGTTGGGAAAAGACCAGTTTTGCGCCCGTGCCCCGCAGGTTCGAGGCCGGCACCCAGAATATCTCCGGAACCCCCACCCTTATCCCTGCTATAGAAATGTGTAAACAGATGAGAGACAGCGAGATAGAGAAAGAACAGGATGCCGTGAAGGCGTATGTCCTAGATGCCCTCACCTCTTCCCCGGACATTACCCTCTACGGGAATCCGGAAGACAGGACGAAAAAGATCCCCCTGTTTTCTTTCAGCGTAGCAGGCGCGCATCACGAAGACCTAGCCCTGATCCTGGACAAGATGGGGATAGCGGTCCGCTCCGGGCAGATGTGCGCGGAACCCCTTATGGACCGCTTCGGAGTCACCGGGATGCTGCGCGCATCCTTCGCTGCGTACAACACGCTGGGCGAGGCGGAATATTTTGTAGAATGCCTGCGAAAGGCCATAAAGATGTTGAAATGAACACATTGGAAGAAGCAAAAGCTGCTGTGGTCGAAGAGTTTTCCATGTTCGACGAGTGGCTGGACAAATACGAATATCTCATCGAGTTAGGCAAGAACCTGGACGTGTTCCCCGTGGAACTCAAGACCGACGACCGCCTCATAAAAGGCTGTCAGTCAAGAGTTTGGCTGGATGCCACGGCTAAGGACGGCAAGGTTTTCTTCCGCGCCGACAGCGACGCCATAATCACAAAGGGGATAATTTCCCTGCTGATCCAGGTCTACAACGGCCGCAGCGCAGCCGAGATCGCCGCAGACGACTTCGGCTTTGTGGAGCAGATCGGCCTCCGGGCCAACCTCTCCCCCACCCGCGCGAACGGGCTTAATTCGATGATAGAAACCATACGCAAGGAGGCAGAAAAGAATGTCTGAACAGAACGAAATACTCACCCCCGAAGATGTGAAGGAGCTCGCCCCCCTCTATGACGCGGTAATCCTTGCCCTCAAGCAGGTGTACGACCCGGAGATTCCGGTAAACATCTACGACCTCGGGCTCATTTACGAGCTTAACATCAGCAAGGCCCGCGAGGTGTATATAAAAATGACCTTCACCGCCCCGAACTGCCCTATGGCGGACGAGGTTATGGCCGATGTGCAGAACAGTGTGGAGATGACCCCCGGGGTTAAGAAATGCACGATAGACCTCACTTTCGAGCCCGTCTGGGACCAGAGCATGCTCTCCGACGAAGCCCGGGTGGCGCTTGGAATGGACCCTGAACTAGAATAGAAATTATGGCAAAACTATATCTTGCCCTTGGCAGCAACATCGGAGCCAGGAAAGCCAACATAATGTCGGCCCTGAGTTTCCTGAACGGAATTCTGGGGCGCTACGAGGCCCTTTCGGACCTTGTTACCACGGAGGCATGCGGCTTCGACGGCCCGCCTTTCCTGAACTGCGTCGTGCGCTACAGCTCCAGAAAACGCCCCGAATCCATCCTCGCCATCTGCAAGGACATAGAGCGTCGCATGGGCCGCACGGACCAGCCGCAGTTTGCCCCGGACGGCACCCGCATCTACCACAACCGCATCGTAGACATCGACATCCTTCTCTTCGGAAAAGTGCAGATGGATACGCCCGAGCTGACTATCCCTCATCACCAGATAGAAACGCGGCCATACATCAAGCCGCTGCTGGAGCAGGTAATGAAAAATGATTAAATTTGTAAGATTAGAAATAATAGAAAAATGACACAAGAAGAACTTTTCAAGATTCTGGTTGCCCACTGCAAAGAGTACGGATTTATCTTCCCTTCCAGCGAGATCTACGACGGCCTTGCGGCCGTTTATGACTATGGTCAGCTGGGCGTGGAACTCAAGAACAATATCAAGAATTACTGGTGGCAGGCCATGGTGCGCCTGAACGAGAACATCGTCGGCATCGACGCCGCCATCTTCATGCACCCCAGCACCTGGGTTGCCTCCGGGCACGTGGCCGCCTTCAATGACCCCCTCATCGATAACCGCGACTCCAAGAAGCGCTATCGCGCAGACGTCCTCATCGAGGACTACCTCGCCAAGATAGAGGAGAAGATCAACAAGGAGGTAGAGAAGGGCCGCAAGCGCTTCGGAGAGGCCTTCGACGAGGCAAAATTCCGCGAAACCAACCCCAACGTCCTTCGCGAAAAGGCTCACTACGAAGAGGTCCACAACCGTTACGTCAAGGCCGAAAACGAGAACGATCTCGCTGAATACAAGCAGATTATCCTCGATTGCGGCATAGTCTGCCCCATCTCCGGCACCAAGAACTGGACGGACGTGCGCCAGTTCAACTTGATGTTCAGCACCCAGTTCGGCTCCACCGGCGAAGGCGCAAACACCGTTTATCTCCGCCCCGAGACCGCCCAGGGCATCTTCGTGGACTACATCAACGTCCAGAAGACCGGCCGCATGAAGATCCCCTTCGGCATCGCCCAGATCGGAAAAGCCTTCCGCAACGAGGTCGTCGCCCGCCAGTTCATCTTCCGCATG
>DGUE01000112.1:6503-6937 GCA_002393895.1 Bacteroidales bacterium UBA4318 | reverse complement strand
ATGACGTTGCAGTCTACGTTGCCGCAGCGGGTTCCCATGATCATGCCCTCGAGCGGGGTGAAGCCCATGGAAGTGTCGATGCACTTGCCGTTCTTGACTGCGGTAACGGATGAACCGTTGCCGATGTGGCAGGTGATGATCTTGGAGTTGTTGATATCCAGGCCCACGAACTCTGCGCCCCTGCGGGAGACGTACTGGTGTGAGGTGCCGTGTGCACCGTAGCGGCGCACATGGTAATCTGTATAATAATCGTAAGGAAGCGCATACATGTACGCGTAATCCGGCATGGTCTGATGGAAAGCGGTGTCGAATACCACCACCTGGGGAGTCTTGGGGAGCACCTGGGTAATCGCATGGATACCAAGGAGATGGGCCGGGTTATGGAGAGGTGCGAAATCGCAGCAGATCTCGATCTTCTTGAGGACGTCGTCGTT
>DGUE01000112.1:0-6437 GCA_002393895.1 Bacteroidales bacterium UBA4318 | reverse complement strand
ACGAGGCAGCTGCCGTCGAAGAAATCGGCACCCTGCACGATGCGGTGGCCGACTGCATCCACATCGTCGAAAGACTGCAGGACTCCGTGCTCGGGATCCACCAGGGCATCCATGACGAGCTTCATTCCGAGCTTGTGGTCCGGGATGGGAAGGGCCTTTTCGAAGGGCTGCTTGCCCTTGGGTTTATGGGTGATGTTACCTTCGGGGAGTCCGATTTTCTCGACAAGACCCTTGGCCTTGACCTCATAATCGGTGGCGCTCTTCATGTCAAATAACTGGTATTTAATGGAGGAGCTGCCGCAGTTGATGACAAGTATGATCATATTTTGAAATTATGTGTTTTCGATAGCTTACAAATTTAAGAAATAATGCTTACTTTCGCAAAGAGTAAAAAGTGAATCGTTATGAATGAGGCGCGGGATATTGTGCTGATATCGTTTCCTTTTGCCGCGGGGGTGGCCCTCGCGCAGTTCTGTCCGTTCCCCCTTTTCCATCCTGCATTGGCCGCAGTTGCGGCCCTGATGCTGCTTGCGCTGGCCGGAGTGCTTCGCGGCCGGGTCTGGTATGGGCTTCTGTTTTTTGCCATAGGGGTGCTGTGCGGGGAGGCGGGGTCCCTGGCGGGGGGTTCCTTCGCTTCGCTCGGAATGACAGGGGGGAACGAAATTGCCGCGTGGGCGCTGGAGCGGACGGACGCCCTCATCCGGGGCATTCCCTTCCCCCACGGTGGCACCAACGAACTCCTCCGGGCGCTGCTTACCGGGCAGCGCGACGCTCTTTCGCAGGAGACCGTGGCAGCATTCCGCTCCGCCGGAGCATCCCACATCCTCGCCCTCAGCGGCCTGCATCTTGGGATCATCTACCTGCTGCTCAGCAAGTTGCTCTCGCTGCTCGGAAACGGGCGGATGATGGCTGCGGTGCGCAGCATACTGATTGTGGCGGCATGCGGATTCTACACTCTGATGACAGGCGCCGGACCTTCCATAGTGCGGGCACAGCTCTTTATCTCAATCAACGAACTCATGCGCCATTCCCCGGGGCGCATGAAAGATCCCCTTTCCGTCTGGTGCTGCGCGCTGATACTACAGCTGACTGTATCTCCCTGGGTAATCGCCTCGGTCGGTTTCCAGCTGAGTTATCTTGCCATGCTTGGGATATTCACGCTGTTCCCATGGCTGGACGCCTTTTATCAGAAGCCCTCACGGGGATGGAGCCCGATGAAATGGATGTGGACGTCGATGGCACTCAGCATATCCTGCCAGGCCTTTACCGCCCCGCTGGTATGGCTGCGCTTCGGCACCTTCCCCAGGTACTTCCTCCTCACCAACCTGCTGGCCCTGCCGCTCACATCCCTGCTGATGTTTTCTGCGGTCGCGTGCCTGCTTCTTACCATGGTCGGTTGCAGCCCCGGCTGGCTGGTATGGACAACAGACAGCCTCGCAGAAATCCTGCAAGGCTGTCTGTCGGTTATCGCGTCACTAAATTGATTGGCCTAAAAACGCCCGCTCGCTCCTCCGCCACCAAAAGACCCGCCGCCGAAACCGCCGAAACCGCCTCCGCCCCAGCCGGAACCACCGCCGAAGCCGCCTCCGGACCAGGTGCTGCGGGACGAACCGCCGCTTCCGAATGTGATGGTGGGGCCGCGGAAACTACCTGTGCTGCCGCCGTGATGATTATTGTCTTTGGATGCAGCGTAGATGATCAGTACGAAAATCAAAAGGAAGAACAGGCCCATAACTATGGCTGCCCCAAGCGCATCCCCTTCAGTATCGTCGCGAGGCTCGCTTATCTCTCCCTCAGCAAGAGCCATAAGCTCCGTGCAGGCCTTGCTCACTGCCGGCCAGTATTCATCCTGACGCAGATGAGGGCCCATGATATTGCGGATAATGCGCGACGCATAGGCATCGGGAATCGCTCCCTCCAGCCCGCGCCCGACCTGGATGGTCACGTCTACATATCCGCCGTTGCGGGTTTTAAGAAGCACCAGCACACCGTTGTTGCGGCTGCTGCCTATCCCCCACTTGTTTGCAAGAGCAAGGGCGAACTGCGCCACATCGTAGTCGTGAAGGTCGGTCAGCGTGACCACGCAGATCTGGTTGGAAGTGCGCTCGTCAAAATCCACCAGCACCGCCTCCAGCGAATCCGCCTGGTACTGCGTAAAGGCCGATGCCAGGTCGTTCACAAGCCGGGGAGGCTGTGGTGCGGAAGGGATATAATCCTGAACCGCCGCCCTGCACGGGAATGCCAGGGCGACGATCAAAAATAAAACGCTTATCCTCTTGGGAAAGGGCATCAGAACTCTACCTTGGGAGCCGTCTTTGCAGCCTCGTCAGCCTCGAAATAGCCCTTGCTGGAGAAGCCGAAAATGCTGGCCAGAAGGTTGTTGGGGAAACGGCGCACGGAGGTGTTATACTCCTTTGCAGTCTCGTTGAAAGCCCTGCGGGCCTCTGCGATGCGGTTCTCGGTGCCTTCGAGCTGGGCCTGGAGGTCCAGGAAGTTCTCGTTGGCCTTGAGTTCTGGATAATTCTCCACGACCAGCAGAAGGCGGCTCAGGGTTGAACTCACCTCGCTCTGTGCCTTCTGGTAGGCTGCGATCTCTTCGGAAGAGAGATCCCCGCCCTTCACCTGGGTGGCCGCCGCACGGGCGTTCACCACTGCCTCGAGAGTGCTGCTCTCGTGCTGGGCATATCCCTTCACCGTTGCCACGAGATTGGGGATGAGGTCTGCGCGACGCTGATAATTATTCTCTACCTGGCCCCAGGCGGCGGTAACCGCTTCGTCTTTATTGACCAGTCCGTTGTAGGCGGAGATGCCCCAGAGGGCGATGATGGCGATGATGCCGATCCAGATGAGTGTTTTTTTCATATCGAATGTGTCTTGATTTATCTTGTGCAGCGCACCGATGCACGGACGCTGTTCTTGCCGAACTCTCCGCCGTACAGCACCGGCTTGTCTACGTAAATGTATCTCACCACGGCCATGTTGGAATCCACCGAATCGGAAGCCCAGAACATGGCATATTTGTAGAGACCCTTGAACGCGGGCTTATTGTCTTCGATGGTGGCATAGCCCACCGGAATGGCGGAGAAACGGCTGGAGTTGGTGATCTTGACATCCGGCCAGAACTCCCACATCTTGCTGCCGTTGAAGGACGCATCCACCATCAGGGACCCGGCCGACACTTCCTCCTTGCCTCCGGCAGATTCAGCCAGAGCTTTGAACTCTGCGGAAGACGGGAGATGCCAGCCTGCGGGGCAGGCGGCCGATGCCTCCGTCCATGTATAGTAGCGCCCGAATATCTGGCCCATCAGGTCCGACCCTTCATATGCCTCTCCGGCCCCGTCCCATGAGAGATTCTGCACCATCCAGTCCTTGCCTGCCACGGTGTTGTAATAATACTGGCGGCCGTCGCGGGCATCTGTGAAAGTCTTTGCGGAAGGGAGGAAGTCATAGCCTTTCAAGGAACCGGTGCCGAGGGTAGGATTCACAACGGTGAAGGATGCAGTCGCGGTCTTTACGCTGTAACCATCGGCCCAGGCACTGACGGAAATGGAGAACACCCCGAGGGTATCTGCAGACACCGTGAAATCGAACGCCTTCCCCTTTCCGGCAGGATCGCCTTCCAGGCGCAGGGTATCCACCTTTCCGGTGAGCGGATCGGTCCAGCTGTAAGCAAGCAGGGAATCGGCCTTGTCGTCGCCTTTGTAGGCGCCCCAAGGCTCCACATGGATCACATCCCCGTATTTCACATAGGATGGAAAGTCATACTTGATGGTCCCCGAAAGGGGCTCCTTGGTGCTGCTGCTGCCGCCATCGTCTTTATTGCAGGACATGGCAAAGGCCGCAGCCACGGCCAGAAAAATTATAGTGGATATGCGAAAATACTTCATGTCAACGATAATATCGTACAAATATAATACAAATATTCTGCCGAAGTGAAAAAAGCTTTATGCGGAACAGAAAAGTTTTCGCTATATTTGCGTATATATTACCATTCAAAAGAGGAATAATGAGCGAAGAAACAATCAAACTTGAATACAATACCGAGCGCGAGAGGCTTCAGATAACGGAATATGGGCGCAATGTGCTCAAGATGGTGGAACACCTCAGAGAGATTCCGGACAAAGCAAAGCGCAGCGAACAGGCGGTTGCGGTGGTAAAGACCATGGAGCTGCTCAATCCCGGCGTAAAGGCCCAGGAGGATTGGGAGCACAAACTCTGGGACCAGCTTTACATTATCGCCGAGTTCGACCTGGACATCGACTCCCCCTTCCCCTGCCCGGTAAAGGAGGAATTCGAAACCAGGCCTGTGCCGCTCCCCATGAAGGGCACCAAGATCAAGGCATCCCACTACGGAAGGAACATAGAAAGCATTATCGACCTTGTCTGCAAAGAGCCCGAAGGCGAGATGAAGACCACCCTGATCCGCTCCTTGGCAAACTACATGCGCACCCAGTATCTCATCTGGAACAAAGACAGCGTGGCGGACGAAACCATCTTCGCAGACATTGAAAAACTTTCCGACTACCGTCTGAAAGTGCCCGAAGGCCTGAGTTTGAAGGGCATTTCCCAGGACACCAACTTCGCACGTCCTTCCCTTGGCGTGAAGCCTCAGAGCGGGAACAAGGCGAACAAATACCGCTTCAACAAGAAAAAGAAGAAATGAGCAGGTTTACAGACTACATAGCTTTCTGGAGGAACTGGGATGACAAAGAGCGCAGCAATGCCAAGATAGTTGCCGGCCTCTTCGTTGCCGTTTTCAGCCTGTTTGTGCTCATTTCGGGCATCTCCTACCTCTTCCATTGGCAGCAGGACATGAGCCTTCTGGCCAATCCGGAGATGATGGACGGTGCCACTGAAGTAGGCAATGCCGCCGGCAAACTCGGATACCGCATGGGGCATCTGCTGGTGTGCGACCTTTTCGGCCTCGGCAGCTTCGCCCTCCTCATAATTCTGCTCGCCATCAGCGTCCGCCTCATCGGCCGCAGCTGGCAGTTCTCCATCATCAAGACCACCCTCCTGGCCCTCAGCGGCACCCTGGTGAGTTCCCTTGCGCTGGCATTTGCCGGCAATCTGGCGGGGATTCCCAGCATATTCGGAGGCGGCCTCGGCGGGGAGTGCGGCAAGCAGATAGTGCTCTGGGGCACCAATCTCTTCGGGCCCTACATCACCGGAGCCTTGATACTCCTGCTCATCGCCTGCTGGCTCTTCTTCAGCAGCCCCCGTTTCACCAACTGGGTTTACAATCTGGGTAGGAGAAGGAGTGACTTCGACGATAGTGCCGATACGTATCAAACTGAAGAATTGCCCGAAGATACAAAGGTGGAGCAAAGCATTCCGGAGGAGGAGGTATCCCCTTCTGGAGTCATATCCGCCCACGGATGTAGTGGGAGGGGCCCGTCGGAGACGGGAGGGGGTCCGCAGGACCCGACGGAAGAAGGGGACACCTCCGCATCCGGCGAAAGTTCTGAACCTGAACAGCAATTGGAAGTGGTTACGGACGACACTTTGGAGAACGAAAACTACGAGAAGCTGCCCCCCATCGACAACCGCCTGGATCCCCCGGAAGGCCTCCCGAAATTCAAAGCCCCCGGCCTCGAACTCCTCGAATCCCACGCCTCCGACCGCCGCCTTCCCTCCAACGAAGAGCTCCTGCGCAACAACAACAAGATACGCGCAACGCTGAAAAACTACAAGATCGAGATCACCGAGGTCAAGGCACAGGTCGGCCCCACCGTCACCCTCTACAGGGTTACCCTGGCCCCCGGTGTGCGCATCTCCGAGGTTAAGAAGCTCCAGGAAGACATAGGCATGCAGATGAATGCGAAGGGCGTGCGCGTGGTCACCCTGTCCGATTCCGTGGGCATAGAAGTGGCCAACGACTATTCTTCCATAGTGCCTCTCAAGAGCCTCCTCAACAGCGACGCGTTCCGCACCAGCAAATACGAACTCCCCGTTGCAATAGGCTACACAATCACCCAGCAGGTCAAGGTGTTCGACCTGGCAGATGCACCCCATCTGCTTGTGGCAGGTGCCACCAAGCAGGGTAAATCCGTCGGCCTCAACATCATCATCGCCTCCCTGCTCTACGCCAAGCATCCCTCGGAGCTCAAATTCGTTTTCATCGACCCGAAGATGGTGGAATTCTCGGCCTACAACAGCCTGCTGAAGCATTATCTGGCCGTGCTGCCCACCGCCGGGGACGAAGAGGAAGAGAGGGCCAAGGCCATAGTGAAGAACGCCAAGGATGCCGAACTCACGCTGAAGAGCCTCTGCGTAGAGATGGACCAGCGCTACGAACTGCTCAGCAAGGCCGGCGAAAACAAGATCACGGACTACAACGAAAGATACAAGGCACGCAAGCTGAACCCCAAGAACGGCCACAGGTTCCTGCCTTATCTGGTGACTATTGTAGATGAATACGCCGACCTCACCATGAC
>DGUE01000021.1 GCA_002393895.1 Bacteroidales bacterium UBA4318 | reverse complement strand
CCTTCCCCATCTGGAACCTGCCCCTCACCCACCCCGTCAATCTTGCCTACGAAGCCGCCACGGCCGATTTGGAAGATGTGAACATGATAGATCCTTTCCATCTCGAGGCGTATGGCGAGACTGCTGTAAACTATAACCGGGACATTGAGATTTTCCCGGTGATGAATGCACTTTTTGACGATATTTACGGCTCAACCCCCTATAAATCCCCTACCGACATGGGGGTCAACATGGTGGGTTTCTGTATCAGCGACGACGACATCTGCCGTGAGGCATCCCTTCAGGAGATAATCCGGCGTTACTATACAGCCCTCTGCAATTTTGCAGACGGCAAGGCCACAGAGTCTGAGGTCAGCAAGCTTGCGTTGCTGATGAAGAGGTGCAAGATAGATACTTCCTACCGCAAGACCACGGTCGCTGCCAGGGAGCGTCTCGAAAAGTCGCACGTGGCAACTGCCGCCATAGAACTAAGCGATGGGACCATCCTTACAGCCGAAACCAGTCCCCTGCTTGGGCCCAGTGCTGCTCTCTTGTTGAACGCCTTGAAGCATCTTGCTGGCATCGCCCATAACGTGAAGCTGATTCCCCAGACCATGATTGAGCCTATCCAGACCACGAAGGTCAGCTATCTTCACGGGCACAATCCCCGCCTGCATACCGACGAAGTGCTGGTGGCTATCTCTATGATGAGCCTGATAGATGAAAACTGCAAGCTTGCCCTACAGCAGCTCCCGAACCTTTCGGGCGCCCAGGTGCATTCTACAGTGATGCTGAGCGAGGTGGACAGGAAGACCTTCAACAAGCTTGGAATAGGCCTTACCTGCGACCCTGTACGCAAGATAAAGATGACGGACGACTAGCGCTTCTTGATCACATCCACCCTCCAGGTCAGTCCCAATTCGAAATTGTTCCTGTTCTTGTCGCTGTCTCCATAGAAGACTGCGTGCAGGCGCAGGTTGTCCCTTCCCAGAGGGAACCATTCCAGACCGCAGCCGGCATAGATGTACTCCGTACCGGGAGCTATAACCACATCATATGCTTTTCCATTGGAATCGACATTCTGCAAGTCATTCCACTCATATCCCGCCTTCGCGCATATATTCCAGGCTCCAACTTCCCAGATGAACTTGGATATGATGGTCATGTCGCTGAAGAAAAACTGCGGCTGGCCGAACCACGCACGGTTCATAACATCTATGTCCAGGATGGCATCCCTGAATATGAAATGGTTTCCGAACGATATGTAATTGATGAAATCCTTACGGTGATCCTCTACGAAGTTGACAGACCATATGGTCTTCCACCTTGGGGTGAATTCCCCGGTCCAGGCCAGGTTGTATGCATAGATGGTGGGCTCGCCGAGCGAAAGGGGTGAATTGCAAATCTGGGCTACAAGCCCCTGGGTGGGGGAAAACTGGTAAGTGGCAGATGCACCGAATGTGAAGCCCTGGTATAGATTATTGCAGAATTTGCTGTAGTAGTAGACGTCGATAGGTGCGGCATCATACTCATATCCGCCTATGAGCACCGCATTCTTTCCGAACAGAAAGCTCCAATGTTCGTTTGCCTTCCAGTTGATGTACATCATGTCGGTAGCATTGAACATGTTCTTCTCGTCAAACACCTTTTTATTCAGTTTCTGCCTGATACGGTAATTGATGTCGGAATTGATGTGCCCGAGCATCTGGAAGTTCAGATACTCACCGATTATCTGACTGTTGTATACGCCGTTTTCTGTTTCCTGATGGAAGGTTGCCCTCATGTCGAAGTAGAGGTTGTCCACTTTATTCTGGGCTATTGCAGAAGTGCACAGAATTACACCAAACAATGCGATTAAGCTCTTTTTCATCAGCCATTCAAATTATACACGAAATTAGGTTAATATTTTGATTTGTCAAAGCATTTTGCCAAATTTGAAGAAAATATTAAAACCGATGACCAACCTCTTGAAGCCCCTTGCAACCGGAAAATTCTGGAAGGAACTGATAATTATGACTTTGGGCATGTCCTTCGGCGCGGCAGCCGTGTATTACTTCCTTATGCCCAGCAAACTTATCATAGGAAGCATATCCGGCCTTTCAATAGTTCTTTCCGAAGTCTTTGGCAATATTGGATGGACAATCAAGGCATCCACCCTTATCCTTATCATAAATGCCATACTGCTTGTGCTTGCCTGGTTGCTGATTGGCGCCGAATTCGGCATCAAGACGGTTTACACCGCCCTAATCCTTGGTCCGCTGATTGATTTGTGGGAGATTATTCTGCCCTTCGATAAACTTATCACAGAAGGTACATCCGTGATGAATGATCCCTGGCTGGACCTTATCTGTTTCGTTCTTATGTTGAGCATTTCCCAGGCCATCCTTTTCCGTATCAATGCATCTACCGGCGGCCTCGACATTCTTGCGAAAATTGTGAACAAGTACCTGCATTTCGATATTGGCACGTCCGTTACCATTGCCGGTGCCTTGATTTGCTGTTCTGCATTTGCAATCAATCCCTTCCAGATGGTTGTGATCGGCCTGATTGGAACATGGATCAACGGTCTGGCTATAGACTACTTCACAGATACCCTTAATAAACGTAAGCGCGTCTGCATAATCAGCAGCCATTATGAGGAGATAAAGGATTATATCATCAACGGAATCCATCGCGGTTGCTCCCTCTACCATCTTCAGGGCGGATATTCCGGAGAAGATAAGATAGAAATAGTCACCCTTCTCACCCAGGATGAGTACGCAAAGCTTTTCAATTTCCTGAGTGAAAAGAAGTACGACCATTTCATCACCGCCGGAAACGTGAGCGAGATATATGGGAACTGGCATACAAGGAAAGGTGTTGAATCTACAGAGAAAATCAATTGATTTCACACATAGGAGAAATTCTTTCGCTAACCGTTGCGATGATCTGGACCTGCACTGCAATCTTTGCAGATGAGGCCAGCCATCGTATAGGCTCTACAACGGTCAACGTGATCCGCCTTGTGCTTGGGACTTTCTTCCTGGGAGCCCTTCTTTGGTGCACCATAGGCGTCCCATGGCCTTTGTATGCAGATTCGCGCACCTGGTTATGGCTTGCCCTGTCTGCTCTTGTGGGCTATGTATTCGGGGACTTCTGCCTTTTTAACTGCTACCTTTACGTTGGTGCCCGCTTCGGTCAGCTGTTTATGACAATCGCTCCCCTGATGGCTGCCATTGCCGGCTGGATAATGCTTGGAGAGGCCATGTCCTGGAAGGGTTGGGTTGCCATGGCAATCACTCTTACAGGTATCGCAATATCTATCCTCAGCCGGGATTCCGACCATCATCTTCATACTTCTCTGCCGTTGATGGGGATACTGCTTGGCATCGGAGCCGGAATCGGCCAGGGCGTAGGCCTGGTGCTCAGCAAGATAGGCATGCAGTATTATTCTGAAGCAATCCCCGCGGAGGCCGCTAAAGTTGCATCGATGATGCCTTTCGCAGCCACCATGATCAGGGCCATTGTTGGCGGCATCGGATTCCTTATACTTATGACTCTGAGCCGCAAGCTCTATATGCTTCGAGATGCAATGCACAACGGCAAAGGGCTCATGTTCGCCATCCTTGTAACCATCACAGGCCCGGTGCTGGGAGTATCGCTGTCGCTGATGGCAGTGCGCTATGCCAATGCCGGCATTGCTTCTACCCTGATGGCCCTGAGCCCGGTTTTCATCCTTCTGCCGTATTCCCTGATCTACAAAAAGAAAGTATCGCTGCGCGAGCTGCTTGGCGTGGTGGTCAGCGTTGCAGGCGTAGCGATATTCTTCCTTATCTGATCCCCTACTTTTCCGGCATGGACTTGATGTAGAGATCCCTCTGAGGGAAAGGTATCTCTATTCCGTTCGCGTTCAGGGCATTATACACGGCTTCCTTGGCACGGGAGGCATAGGCCATCTTCTCCTCAACTGTCACGAACTGCACAACCTGCAGATTGACGCTGCTGTCTCCGAAGTCCTGGAAACGGATCTGGACCCCGAACTTGGAATCCAGGATATCACGCCCGTATTTGTCGGTTTTCTGGAGAGGAATCAGGGATTCAAGAATAATCTTGCGTACATCTTCTACATTCACTCCATACTTTACTCCAACGGTGAAGGAAAGCAATTCGTATGAATGATTCTTTGTCAGATTCTTGAAGTTCTTGTTAAAAAGCGTGCTATTGGGGAAGGCCATTACCGACCCGTCGGCAGCGACTATCTGGGTGGTCTGGTACGTGATACTGTCCACCTTCCCGCGCACTCCGTCACACTCTACATAATCCCCCACACGCAGGCGACCGGACATGAGCTGCACACCGTAGAAGAAGTTGTTCAGGATATCCTTCATGGCAAAACCGAGACCGGTAGCGAGGCCTGCGCCAATCACCTTCACGGCAGTTGTAGGAATCTTCAGCAGGATGAAGATGCTGATTACATAGATGCCCCAGAAGATAATGGCTATTACATTCTCCGCCAATGTGAAGTTTACCTGATTCTCGTTCAGGACCTTGACGCTGGAGGTGCTCAGTATGCCTTTGATCTTGTACTGCCTGTACCATTCCTTAGCAAAGTAATTCATGAATTTGAACAGGAAGTAAAGCGATAGCACCATCACTATCTTATAGAAGGAAAGGCTGATATAACCCTCCACGTTCAGGAAGGGATACTTGAAATACTCCGAGAATACCCCCGTGAGGTCGAACACGCTGGAAGCCATGTAGATGCTGAGTGGTATGGAGACCACTATTGCGATTGGCAGCAGGGTCTGTTTTACGAATGCGTGAGGCCAGGTGACGGCAATCATGTCCCGGTCTGAACGGTGAGGCATGTCCGGATGTTCCTGGATATAACGGCGTTTTGTTTCCTGAATATGGTTCCTGTAGTAGATGTTAAGGATGTCATACACAGCCGTAACTGTCTGCAAGAGAGTCAGCTGGAAGAACCACCATATAAGAAGCTGCACACCCAGAAGCACATAACCCCAAAGGGCAATCAGTGTGGTAGCAACCATCACCAGCATGGAAACAATGCCGAAAACCATGTCGCTTTGCGGTAGGGTGCGGCGGAAACGCTTCAACGTCCATCCCTGGAATATTGTGAAAATCAGCAATATAGGAGGGAAGATGATATTGATGAGGCTGTTGGGGATAAAGGCTATACGGAAGGATATGATTATGAAGCACATCAGAAGGGTGGGCAGGTAAAGCCCTATCCCCTTCCGTACGCTGTCTTCATCTACACGGATTATGAGGGAAACGAAGATCGCTGCAAGCATCCAGGCGAACTCCACGAGGATTTTGGACGCCATGCTGAAGAAGTGCTGTGTGGAGAAAGCACTGGCCAGCATAATTGACAGCGCGAAGATTACGACCGTGAATATAAGGGTTGTGGTGAATTTATTCTTAAGCAGTCTGCCCCTCTTGAAAATGCTGACTTTCCTCGTGAGGAAATTGACCAGCAGTACGCTGACAAAAATGGCAATAATCAGCCAGAAAAGCACAAATAGAGCAAAACCTACAACCATAGGGCCGCGCCACTGGCTGTGCACCGACCTCCTGTTCAGGCTGTATTTGTCCTTTGCATCCATGCTGGCCTGGCGCCAATAACGGCGGAAAGACTTAAGAAGAGCCACATAGTTGGTTTGTCCGTCTATGAAGATCTTGTTCTGAACCGTTTTGTAACGCTCCTGTGCATAATCGTAGGCAGATTTAAGCATCCCTGCGGTCTGCTCATAATGCACGCTGTCGGTAACAAGGCGCTCCTTCTGGGCCATGCTTATGTCCAGAAGTCCCTGGGCATAGAAAATACAACTGTCCCTATCCGCCTGGCCGAGTGAGTCCAGCTGGAAGGTATGCTCCCCTTTCCCGTATCTGCGTTCCAGACCGCTGTTGCGGCTCACGCGGACGCTGGCATCAAGCATAACCACATTTCCGAGGCTGTCCAGATACTCCACGGTTGTAGAAGGAGGAAGGCTCTTGAGGGTATGGATAAGCCTTGTATATCTGTCAATATCGATATCCAGACGCTTGATTATATCGTCAAAAGGCAATCTGCGGGATGCAAATTCATCATATTGGCGAGATACCTCGTTCAGGGCGTAGGTCATGTCGAAGGTGTAGTCCTGCTTCTGGGAATAGAGCATCAGCGATAGCTCGTTGCTCTGCTGCATCATGTGCACCAGGCGTGCATGCTGCCGCTCCCCGCTGCCTTTCATGCGTGAGGACATGCGCTCGGAGTTGCGGTACGAAGCACTCAACTCATATCTGAGTACCGACAGAGTGTGGGCAAGGTCCTTTTCGCTTAATACTGCGAATGCCGGCACCAGCACCAGCAATGAGAGCAGAATGGCTGTAATCTTCTTTTTCATATGGCAATTATAGCATTTTTTTGACGAGGGAGAACAGTTTGTAAGGCATATACCTGAATTTCAGGTCTATCCACGTGGGCGTGGAAATCACGGAGCGTTCGTGGCTGAAGGAGAGGAAACTGCGCTCACTGTGGTAGCTCCCCATCCCGGAATTGCCGACGCCACCGAATGGAACATGGCTGTTTGCCACATGCATGATGGTGTCGTTGATGCATGCTCCGCCGGAGGTAGTGCGGGAGATTATATCCCATGCATCGGCCTTGCTGCCAAAATAATAGAATGCAAGAGGTTTCTCACGGGATGTCACGAAATCAACCACTTCGCTTCTATCGTTGAATGTCATTATCGGGAAAATGGGGCCGAATATCTCTTCCGTCATCACAGGTGAATCAGCTTGCACACCGTCCAGCAAGGTGGGTTCAATCCAGCGGGAAGCGGCATCGGAATGCCCTCCGGCAATAATGGTTCCGTCTTTGAGATAAGCCGTAATCCTCTGGAAGGCAGCATCTCTCACTATATGCACGTAGCAGTTGCTCTCCTGAGTTCCGTCCGGATACAGTTTATCCAGTTCACGTTTGAAAGCATCCACGAATGCATCTTTAATATCCTGATGCAAAAACAGATAGTCCGGTGCGATGCAGGTCTGGCCGCTGTTCAGGCACTTCCCCCATACAATACGGCGGGCAGCAATCTCGATGTCGGCGTCTTTGTCCACTATGCAGGGGCTCTTGCCTCCAAGTTCCAGGACCATGGGAGTCAGATACTTCGCCTGTGCTGCCGCCAGAACCTTGGCGGTTGCCGGACTGCCGGTATAGAAAACAAGGTCCCAGCGCGTCTCAAAGAGCACGGAATTCACATCCCGGTTCCCCTGAACCACTGCAACATATTCCTCCGGGAAGGTGTCTGCCACGAAATCTTGAAGAGCAGCCGAGACGGCGGGAACATAGGGAGATGGTTTCAGGACAGCCGTGCAGCCAGCAGAAATTGCACCCACAAGGGGGCTCAGGAGGAGCTGCACAGGATAATTCCAGGGAGCCACAATGAGAGTGTTCCCGAGAGGCTCCCGGACGATGAATGAAGATGACGGTTGAACGGTAAGCGGCGTGCAAGCGCGGCGCCTGCGGCCCCATCCTGACACATGTGAGAGTGCATCGGAAATCTCGCCATACACAAGACCGATTTCTGTCATGTAGGCTTCTTCGTAGCACTTGTGCAGATCCTTCCAGAGCGCGTCACAAAGGGACTTTTCCCATTTTTTCAGGCCATTCTGCATCTTGCGGAGCATGCTCTTCCGGAACTTGATATCCCGGGTGACTCCGCTGCGGTAGAACTCTTTTTGCCTGCGGACTATATCCTGTATGGTATCAATTGATGTGTTATTCATCTTATTTACTGATTATATCCTGCATGACCAGCCCGGCGAGGGTCAGTCCGAAAATGCCTGTAATATGGGATAGCGTTCCGTTGGTCTGGGCCTTCTTGAAAAGGCCCGGATCTTCTTCCGGGGCCGGAGCAGCGCCGCGGTTTGGAAGCACTTCGTCGTCGTATACGCAGAGAAACTCTTTGGCAGGCAGCATGTTACGCTGCCTGAGACGTTTACGGAGCATAGAGGCCAAAGGGCACCCGCGCACCTTCCAAAACTCTGAAACCCGTATCCTGGTTGGATCCACCTTAAGCGCTGAGCCCATGGATGAAAAGAATGTGGCACCGGATGCAGATGCGTTGCAGATCAGTGTCATCTTATCTTTCAGGGAATCTATGCAATCCAGCACATAGTCGAAGCTGCCAAGATCGTAATCCCCCGCCGTCTCAGCCGTGTAGACGGCGTTGATGGCATCTATTTCTGCATGAGGATTGATCTCAAGCAGCCTTTCCTTCATTACCGAAGTTTTCACCTGGCCAACATTTGCTGATGTGGCCATCAACTGACGGTTCACATTACTGACGCTGATTGTATCGGCATCCACTATCGTGAGATGCCTGATCCCGGAGCGTACCAGGGATTCAGCACACCAGCTGCCCACTCCCCCGATGCCGAAGATAATCACTTTGGCATCAGACACCTTTTTCATTGTTTCGGGCCCCAGCAACAGGCTGGTCCTTGCAAATATTTCTTCTTCTGAATAAGACATTTATCTCTCTTTAATGAGTTGGACGCGTACCACAGTCTTTTCGAAGGGCGCCAGCTTGAATGTAAATCCCACAAGTCTGTCGGCAGGGTTCGGCTGGTCGTAATCCGTCTGCGGCTGTGCAGACCAGACCGCTGCCTCGGCAGCAACCACACTGTCAATCTTCAAATAGCGCACATGTCCCCTCTTGCTGAGCTTTATAGTGTGTGAATCAATCACTTCGGCATCCGCCATTGTGCACATGCTCCAACGCACTTCAGCCGGATTTTCTCTGGCCTTGATATCTTCATATATCGATAGAACCGGATCCTTGCTGCCCTCAAGGAGGATCAGCCGGTTGTATGAGCTCAAATCTTCCCAGTAGGGCATCTTCAGGTTCATTTCCACACCTTTCATGCCGGCGGTGGAGTAAGTTTTCTTGAAACTCACATATTGATAGACATCCGGCTGGTGGGAGTTGACGGTAATGATATTGTGAACGAACGGACTGATTCTGAGCACCTTGTACCTGTCGCTGCTCTGCCAGCGGTTCCATAGGTCTATACCCCGGGATTCCAGCGAAAGGTATGACTGTGACCCGAGGTCGTCCGCCCAGGTCACACCGTCGGCATCAAAGATGAACGACCCGACGTCCTGATGGCCGTGATTAGATGATGCAGTGCCTCCCTTGATACCCAGATATATATCGTCGGGGCTGTCCCAGCCGCTTCTGTAGATGAATATGGGAGTCTGTCCGCCTGCTACGAAAATATTTTTATCCGGTTCCGTGACCTTGCTGAAATCCATATCCTTGCCGCATATCAGGAAGAAGGGCACAATGTCCTGCATGTCCATCGAAGGATAGGCGAAATTCTTCTTTTTGAGTTTGCGTAACTCCAGAAACAGCAGTGAATAATCTCCGGTTTTGCGTGCAAGCCACGAAAGCATGTGCTGCGCAGAAGCCCCTCTGGCGCAATCTGCGTAATTGAAACAGTAGCCGTTCGGCCTGTTCATCATCTGCATGAAATGCCCGGAAAGGTAGAACTTCTCGTATCCGTCCATCAGTCCGAGATCGCTCCCGAAGGCGCTCTCAAGGGCAGCGATCAGCAGAATCTGGAAGGAACTGCCGTAACCCCAGTAACCATATCCCTCGGCGTATGCGCCTTCGTCGGAATAACCGTCCCTCAGCACGAGGTGATTGCTTGCGAAGCATTTATCGAGAATTGTGTTTGCTTCTGTATTATATTCGTCCCAAAAGGCTATCGCACCATATACCAAACCGGCATTGCACACCTGATTCCAGTTATGTGTGGCTGTGTAGAACCAGGCATATCTGTCGTTGAAAGATGTGTCGAAACCATACCTCTTTACCGCTTCGGCAATAATGCGTTTCTGCTCATCGCTGAGAAGGTCGAAGAGCCAGTCGTATCCTATCGCCATCGCCATCGTGAGTTCGGACGTATCCAGGTAATGCTTGGGATTCCACCCATCATAAGAGGCCGTATTCAGCATCTCCTGAATGGCCCTGTCGGCATATTTGCGCTCACCGTGAACACGATATGCAAAAGACAGGGCGAAGATCCGCCTCAGCGGTTCCGACATCCTTTCTATCCTTTGTCCTGCCATCTTTTTCGGGTGAGGGGGCAGGTCCATCACGGACTTGCAGTATAGCATAAGCACACTGTCCATGGATGCCATGACCGGCTGGGAAGCGATGGCGCTGCGGACTTGCTCTTCCTCTCCTGCCTTCAGGAGCAGGCGCGGATGAGAGCAGGGTTTCGGGTATGCCTGAAGGATCAGTGCCGAAAAGGCCAGGAGCAGTGTCAGGACGGTTTTTCTCATCAGTTGGGATTAATGAATGTGTTTACGCTGTCGATGGGAGGAAGAGAAGGATAATCCAGCATGTAGGCATCCTTCTGGGAGCGGTATACGGAGATGTTGCCGGATGCCAGCCAGGTGCAATAGCCTCCTGTAAGGCCGGCATCGTAGAGCCCGCGGATCTCGCGTTCTATGAAATTGGAGTTGTTGTCTATTCCATGGGGATCCACCCAGCGCATAACATGATATGCCTGTATCCACGTGCGGACGATGGCAGGCGAAGCGGTAACTGCCTGACGGCCCTGGACGCGCTTTCCCCAGGCCTTGAGTATCTCGTAAGGATGGTTCCAGGGCTTGGAGATGCCATAGTAATGGTCGGCAAAATGGTCCGGATACGGCATTGCGCAGATTGCGTCCGCAATAGTAGAGACAGCTGGCCAATACTGGCCGTAAGCAGTTGTGTATCCGGGATTTGCAGACTCGCCGAAAACATCTATCGAAACATATACTCCGAGAGAGTGGAGTTCATCACACGCATAGCGGACGAAGTTCTGGATAGCCTGGACCTTACTCTCTCCATAGCGGTTGCGGTAGTCCATCTGCTCGTCTATGCTGATCATCTTGTCCGGGAAGCGGACATAGTCGAAGTTGACCTCGTTTAGGCCGAACTTGCGGACGGATTCCTTGGCAAGTTCCACGTTGAACTGCCACACGTCCCTGCTGTAGGCGCTGGGCCAATAGCTCTTGTTGTGAAGGAAAGGCTTTCCGGTGGCTTTCTCGCAGATGGATGAGCCGGGATGGTCTTTGGCATAATAGCTGTCCTTGAAGCAGGTGATACGCCCTATGACATAGTATCCTCTCTCGTGGAGTTTGTCTATCGCCTCCTTGTAAAGCTTTTCCTTATTGGCACCCGCCCACTTGTAGTTTGTAGGGGAATACTTTTCCATCGCTTCAGCCTTGTAGCCGGGGCACTCGTTATCTTTTAAATCGATGACGAATGCATTGATCTTGGTGCTGTCGGCCAGGGCAATGTATTCGTCTATATGCTTTAGCCCTGCGGGAGAAATGGTCAGATAGAAAGCATTTACGGGGTTTGGCATGGGATTGTCGGCGAAAACCGGTTTATCATAGGGCCTGAATTCACAACCTATCGCCTCTCCCCCTTTGAAAGAGTTCTTGACCGCCTTGTGGGCTTCGTCGAACATGTCGAAACGCTCCGCTGCTTCTTCGGCACTTCCCACCAGATATTTGCCGAAAATCCATCCCTGCTGCTTGCCCGCCTGCACCTGGTAGCGCCGTATCCTGCCGTCCGGCTGAATCTTGTCGAAATCCAGGACCTGCACCTTGTTTCCTTTTTTGGCAAAGCCGGATATGTGGGAACTGAGGGTATCGTCTACAATCGATGCGGAAGTCTGAACGAAAAGCTCTTTTTCCATAACGGACTCACGGAGAGTCTGCACCAACGAAGATTCAGCAATATAGAACCTGCTCTTCCCCATTTTAGAAGGAAGGTAGGTAACACCATCCTTCCTGATGCTTTTTCCTGGCAGAACAATAAGATGGGAACCCCTCGGAATGGAGTCTGTAACGCTCAGTTCCTTTTTGCCGGCTAGTTCGAATACCGGCACTGTAGAGGAATCTGAAGCAGCGAACGCTTCCTTCTCACCTTTGCGGCTGCATGAAGGGATAATCAGCGCAGCCAGCATTATATAAGCTATTGCTCTCTTTTTCATCACTTAAAACGTTATTCCAAGCGCAAGCCCGGAAACAGCCTCGCCATCCGGACCGGGCGCATACCACGGCAGGAAACTAATCTTTCCGAGTTGCTTCTGCTCCCATGGAAGAAGCCAATATGCAATTCTTGCGCACAATATTCCGGCTCCGGCACCGGCGAGCACGTCATTGCTCCAGTGACGATTGTTGTACATGCGCAAAAAGCCTACGCCTGCGGCCGTCAGGTATGCGGCGGTTCCCCACCAGGGACCATATTCCATGCGGACAAGTTCCGCCCCCATGAAAGCAGTCGCGGTATGGCCTGAGGGAAATGACGAACGGTTGCTATTATCGGGGCGCAGCGAACCGACAGAATATTTGGTTATGTTGACGATGGCTGTCTCAGCAAGGACCGCCGTCGAAAGAAGAAGCAGTTTGTCTTGCCATCCCGACCTATACCTGGGCAGCAGATTGAGGAGCATGGTGGAGACTGCGGGCAGATACTGGATATAATCGTCGGCATGATAAAAATCATTCTGCCTCAGTTCGGCCAAATAGTCACGGAGAGGCATGTTGACAATGCGATGGTAGTAATCTGTGAGCCCGACAGCCCCAAGACCTATCAGAGCGGTTCCGGCAACTACGTGACGGACATGCACATTGGTTTTCGAGGTATCGGCAAAATACATTTTCTGAAGCGGCTTCATGGCTGAAGCGCTTTTTGCCAACGAAAGGCAGAGAATCAATGCATACAGGGAATACCGCATCATTGCAGATGAAGTTCGTAACTGGCGATTTCGATTTCTTTTTCGTCACCCATGTGTTTGCCAAAGTCGTCGGATATCTT